>JAHJML010000237.1 GCA_018821365.1 Actinomycetota bacterium
AACTCGATGGTCGCTTCGGTGACCGTGGCGGCCAGGCCCTTGCCGGCCCGGACGATCCAGGGCACTCCGGCCCACCGCCACGAGTCGATCTCGAAGCGCGCCGCCAGGAAGGTCTCGGTGTCGGACCCCGCCGCCACCCCCGGTTCGTCGCGGTACCCGGCGTACTGGCCCCGCACCACGTCGCCCGGCTGCAGCGGCCCGATGGCCCGCAGCACCTTCGCCCGTTCGTCGCGCAGAGCGTCGGGATGGTCGGACACGGGGGGTTCCATCGCCAGCAGGGCGACCACCTGGAGGAGATGGTTCTGCACCACGTCCCGCAGTGCCCCGACCGAGTCGTAGAAGCCGCCCCGGCCCTCGACACCGAAGTCCTCGGCCAGGGTGATCTGGACGCCGCGCACGTAGTGCCGGTTCCAGATCGGCTCGAGGATCGTGTTGGCGAACCGGAAGACCATCAGGTTCTGGACCGCCTCCTTGCCGAGGAAGTGGTCGATCCGGTAGACGCGGTCCTCGGGGTAGTGGCGGTGCACGATGTCGTTGAGTTCGGCCGCCGACGCCGTGTCGCGGCCGAAGGGCTTTTCGAGGACCACCCGGCCGTGCTGGTGGAGGCCGACGGAGGCGAGGCCCTCGACGACATCGTCGAACAGCGAAGGGGGAATCGCCAGGTAGGAGACCGTGCAGTGGCGGCCCCGCACCCGGGCGGCGATCTCGTCGAAGGTGGCCTGGTCGCGGTAGTCGCCGGCCACGTAGGAGAGGTTCCCGGCGAGGCGGGCGAACACCGCCTCGTCGATCTGCTCGCCCGATTGCTCCAGCGCTTCCCGGGCCCGGCCCCGGAGGGTATCGTCGTCCCATTCGCTGGAGGCCACCCCGATCACCGGCATGTCGAGCCTGCCGGCGGCGGACAGGGCGTACAGCGCCGGGAACAGCATCTTGCGGGCGAGGTCGCCGCTGACCCCGAACAGGATGAGGGCGTCGGCCCCCGGTGCAGAGTCCATCAGGACCTCCCTTCCGGCTTCTCGAGGTGTCCGCCGAACTGCTGCCGCATCGCCGAGAGCACCTGGTTGGCGAACTCGTCGCGGCCGCGGCTGTCGAATCGACCGTACAGCGCCGCCGACAGGACGGGCGCCGGCACTCCCTCTTCGACGGCGCTGAGCACGGTCCAGCGGCCCTCCCCGGAATCCGACACCTTGCCCGAGAAGCCCTCGAGGGTCGGGTCTTCGACGAAGGCGGCCGCGGTGAGATCGAGGAGCCAGGAGGAGATCACGCTGCCCCGCCGCCACACCTCGGTGATCTCGGGGATGTCGAAGTCGTAGCGGTAGTGCTCGGGGTTGCGCAGCGGCGCCGTCTCGGCATCGGCCGCCTGCTCGCCGTTGCCGGCCCCGGCGTGTCTGAGGATGTTGAGCCCCTCGGAGATCGCGGCCATCACACCGTACTCGATGCCGTTGTGGACCATCTTGACGAAGTGCCCGGCTCCGGCCGGTCCGCAGTGGAGGTACCCGTGCTCGGCAGGGCGCGGCTCGCCCCCCCGCCCCGGGGTCCGGGGTGCCGTCTCCACCCCGGGTGCGAGGCTCCGGAAGATCGGATCGAGGGTGCCGACGGCGTCGCCGTCTCCGCCGATCATCAGGCTGAACCCGCGTTCGAGGCCGAACACCCCGCCGCTGGTGCCCACGTCGACCAGTCGGATGCCCCGCTCGGCCAGCGCCGCGGCGCGGGCGAGGTCGTCCTGGTAGTAGGAGTTGCCGCCGTCGACGACGATGTCGCCGGCTTCGAGATGGGCGGCCATGTCGTCGATCACCCCTCCGGTGATCGACGCCGGAACCATCACCCAGACCACCCGGGGGGCCGGGAGCTTGGCGGCCATGTCGGCGAGGCCGGCGGCGCCGACGGCACCTTCCGATGCAAGCCGGGTCACGGCTGCCCGATCGACGTCGAAGACAACGGTGCGGTGGCCGTCGAGCAGCAGGCGCCGCACCAGGTTGGCGCCCATCCGGCCCAGTCCGATGATGCCGATGTCCATGGTGCCGTCTCCTGTTCAGGTGCGAGGGTGCCGTCGTGTCCACGGTCCCGGGTGCCGCCAACCGGTCCAAGTAGCAGGTGCCGGGGAGGGCCGGGTTCTTGCTGCCGGCGCTCGCCCACAGCACCCGCTGGGGGACGGCACCCCGGTGAGGGTACCGAGTATGGTCATGAGACCTCCTGTAAGCGGTGGTATGCCCCGGTCAACCCCCAAGGTGGGTGGGCGCCGCCGGAATTGTCGGCCTCGTGACCATGTCCGTCGGGTGGGCGACGATCTACTCGGCGGCAGCCCGGGCGGCCGCCGGACGGTCGATCAGTCGTATCACCCGGTAGCCGGTTTCCACCGCCCCGCTGGAGCGCAGTTCGGCGAGCGCCTCGTTGACCGATTGGCGGCTCGTGCCCAGGAGGCGGGCGATGGCAGCCTGGGAGAGATGAATCTCCCCGCGGTCGTCGGCTTCGTCCAGCAGCAAGCCGGCCACCTGCTCGAGCACGGTCCGGTGCAGCAAGCCGAGGACCCGGCGCTGGGTGCGCTCCAACTGGCTGAGGCCGGCCACCAGCCAGCGCAGCGCGATCACCGGGCGTTCCATCAGGACGGGAAGCAGCCGGTTGCGCTCGATCCGCAGGGCGGTCACCGCGTCGACGGCCCTGGCGGACTGGAAGTACGGCTCGTCGCGGAACATGGCGATGTCCCCGATCACCGACCCGGCCCCCGCCCGGGCCACCACCATCGACTCGGTGTGGTCCCCTCGATAGAGCTCGACGGTGCCCTTCTGGATCACGTAGGCGGCCGTCGACGCTTCCCCCTGGCGGAACAGATGGGTGCCGGGGTACTTGCTCACGTACGATCCGGCGCCTTCGAGCGCAGCGAGATCCTCGGGTCGCAGCAGCAGGTAGTCGGTTCGCCCGAACGACCGGGCCAACCACATGGCGTGCTGGATGTCGGGGGGCGACCCGCCCCGGCCCATGCCCGGCTTCCCCGGTTGCCGCGTCATGAGCTCGTCAGTGTGGGCGCGGCGGCGTCGTGGACCGCTCGGGCGAAGGCGAGCAGCTTCTCGCCGGCGGCGGGGTCACCCTGCAGGGACGCGTAGGGCAGGATGCTGCCCTCGAACCCCTCGGTGGTCCAGTGGGCGCCATGGGGTAGGGCCGTGGCGAGGAGGCGCTCGTCGAAGGGCCACGGGTTGGAGTAGAAGTACGGGTCGCCTCCCGGGTAGAACCCCAGGCTGAGCTGCGCCGGCAGCTGCTCGCCGTCGTAGGCCTCCGTCCTGGTGCCGAACCACTCGAAGGCCAGGTCGAAGCCGTGCGGCCACAGGTTGATCGGCCCCACTCGCTCGCCGATGCCGACCCGATGCCGCTCGAAGAGGCCCTGCGCCGCGGTGAAGGCTTCGAAGTACGCCGATGCCGCGGCGGGGTCGTAGATCCGGGGATCGTCGTCCTCGAAGCGGGCAAGGTCGTAGGGGCCGCTCAAGCCGTGGGCCGCCACCATCTCGATCAGACGATCCCCGACCTCGGTGCCGGTGAGGCCGGCCCGCAGGTCGATCTCGTCCTCGACCCCCCGGCTGGTGCGCACCACGATCTGGTGTGTGGCGAGATCCATGCGGATCGCCACGCTCCCCCCGTCGGGGAGGGGGATCGGGTGGGTCACCAGGCCTTCGGGACGTACGGCCAGCGCGGCGTGCCACCACTTGGGATGGGCGATCCCATGGGCCCGGGGAATGGTCCCCACCGCCTTGGCGTAGGCGTGGAGTGTGGCCCGGGTGGGCTCGACGGCGTCTCCCGCGAGTGGGGGGAACTGGACGGTGGTCATGAGTCGCTCCTTCGGGGGACCGGACTAGCGTTGCAACATCTGTCGCCGCCCCGACATTCCGGAAGCAACCCGGCCGCCGTCCGGTTGAGCGATAGGACCGACTCGAAGGGGAGCCCACATGCCCGACACCATCGACGCTGCGCTGCTGATCCTGCGGGTCGCCCTCGGAGCGGTGCTGCTGGCCCACGGCCTCAAGCACCTCCGCAACCGTGAGAAGACCATGCGGTGGACCGCCTCCATGGGGTTCTCCAATCCGGGCCTGCAGTGGTTCTTCATGTCGTTCGCCGAGATCGGCGTCGGGTTGTCGCTGATCCTCGGCCTGCTGACCTCGGTGGGGGCTGCCGGCCTGATCTCGTTGATGACGGTGGCGTTCTGGACGGTGCACCGCCACGCCGGCTTCTGGATCACCGCCCGCCCCGAGGAGGGGTGGGAGTACGTGTTCGTGCTCGCCGCCGGAGCCGGGGCGCTCGCCCTGCTCGGGCCGGGGGAGTGGTCGCTCGATCACGCCCTGGGGATCGCTGACGCTCTCGACGGCGGGGTGGGGGCGATCGTCGCCGCCGCCGGTGTGGTCGCCGCGGCCGCCCAACTGGCCGTGTTCTACCGGCCTGCCAACGACGGCGAGTAGCGGCAGCCTCGCTCTCCTCGATCGGCCCGTCGAGGTGTGAAAGCCGCCCTATCAGGCCCACCCGACTCACAAACCCCATGTTTGGTCAGGATGTGGTTTCTGGATCCTGCCTGCTCGGCAGGCACGTGCCGTTGCTCACACCTGGCGGGGACGCCTGGCAACGGGACCGAGCACTCGGCGGACCGTGATCTCGATGGCGACGCGCCCGGGGTTCTCCCGGGCCGGGTGGTACCGGGCTTCGAACGCCGCGACGGCGTCGGCGATCCGTTCCGAATCCCGGGTCACCACCGCCGGCCCCTCGAGCGTCAGCCAACGCGGTCCGTCGACCTGGCAGACCGCCGCTCGCCCGCCGCCTTCGATGTTGCGGACCTTCTGACCGCCATCGGAAGTGATGATCCGCACGACGCCCGCTTCGAGGTCGACGGTGAAGGCGATGGCAACGACATGGGGGGTACCGTCGGCTCGTAGCGTCGTCAGCGTCCCGAGGTGGCGTTCGGTGAGAAAGGCCACCTCCTCGCCCGTCAGGTCGGCAGCGCGCCGGGCCATCAATCCTCCCCGGTGGTCCTGTATCCGGGCACCCGGAGGATGGTGATCATTGCCCAGACCGCCACCAGAGCGAGCACCGTGAGGGCGATCGGGTTGCCGGCGACCAGCGAGAACCCGTAGGCGAAGGCGGCGGCGGACAGAGTGACGGCGAGAATCTTGGCCCGCCGCGGGATGCCCCGCCCAGACTCGAAGTCGCGGATGTATCGGCCCAGACGGCGATGACTCGTCAACCAGCGGTGGAGTCGCTCAGACGATCGGGCGAAGCAGTAGGCCGCCAGCAGCACCAGCGGTGTGGTCGGGACGAGGGGGAGGACGATGCCGATGACCCCGACCCCCAGGCTGAGCAGCCCGGCCACCAGGTAGAAGGGGCGGAGCCATCGAGCGACACGGGCTGAGCCGGGGGGCACCGTGCCCGTCATCCGCGCCTCCATCTGGTCATGATCGAACCCGGGACCACCCCGGCGAGATGGAAGGGCACGAACCGACCGGCATCGCAATCCCCGCCGGCCAGCCAGACGGCCGCGAACACGACCCACACTGCCACCCCGGCGACGATGAGCAGGCGGCCGGCGGACTGCATGGTCACGAGACGGGGCCCCGATCGAGGGCGGCGCCGATTCGGGCGGCGTCGGCGCCCAGGCTGGAGACTCCGATGCCCCGGTATCCCCAGCCGGCCAGATGCAGGCCGGGGAGGTGCGCCAGTTGCTCGTCCACCTGATCCATCCAGGCGGCGTGGCCGACCGGGTACTGGGGGATCGAGGAGCGCCGTACCCGCACCCAGGTGGGTTCGACGGTGCGGCCGGTGATGCGGCCCAGTTCACGCGACATCAGGGCGGCGATCGCCTCGTCGGACTCCTCCATGATCCCGGGGTCGGCCGCCCCGCCGTAGATGCCCTTGGCCAGTTGGAACCCGCTCGGCGCCCGGTCTGGCGAGTACTCCGACTCGAAGAGGATGCCGAGTGCCCGGATTCCCGAGTCGGGACCGGTCAGGGCCCCGAACCCGGTGGGGAGCCGCAAGGACGTAGCCGGGCCGCCCAGTCCGACGACGGCCACCGGCGCCAGCGGGCGGCCGGTCAACAGGCCGGCGAGCGGCTCGGGGAGCAGCGGCGACGCCTGGGCGGGGGCCAGCGCTACCACCACCGCGTCGGCCGACTCGGTGCCGCCGTCCCACTCCACGATCCAGCGGCCGCCGTCGCTGCGGCGGACCGCCGTCACCGGATGGTTGGGCCGGAACTCGTCATCGAGGTAGGCGGCCAGTCGGGCGGCGATGGCGGCCATCCCCTCGGGGGCGACGTGGACCGAGGGGCGCCGGGTGCCGGCGGGACGTTGCTTGCGCCGCTGCAGGCCACCCTTCACCACGCTGCCGGCCGCCTGCTCCAGCGCCACCAACCTGGGAAACGCCGCCTGGATCGACAGCGAGGCCGGGTCCCCGGCGAACACGCCGTGCGCCATCAGGTCGGCGCCCAGCCGCCCCACATCCAGGCCGAAGCGCCGGGTGAAGAAGCCGAGCAGCGATTCCTCGCCGGCCGGCGGCGGGGTGGTGACCCACGGCTCCCGGGCGGCCCGCCACTTGGCCCGCCACGACACCAGCCGGGTGAAGAGGAACTTCGGGGACTCGGGTACCTCGAACAGGGTCCCCCGGTCGTAGACGAAGCGGGTGCGGGCCTCCCGGTGGGCGGCCACGAAGGACACCCCGGCCGCCTCAAGGATCGGGGTGAGATCCGGGTTGGGAAGGAGCAGCGACCCGGCGGCCGGCTCCAGGAGAAAGCCGTCCTCCCGGATGGTCTGGGCCACCCCGCCGGGCCGATTCGATGCTTCCAGGAGGATGGGGTCACCGCCCCGGCGCCTCACGTCGGCGGCGACCAGCAGCCCGCCGAGGCCCCCGCCGACCACGATCACGTCCCGCATCTTCTACCTCGCTCTCACACCGTCCGCGAGAACACCGGCCGGTCACCGGTCTTGTCGCGCAGATACGCGTCGAATGCCATGGCCACGTTGCGGATGAACAAGCGCCCCAGGTCGGTGGCCACCAGGGCGTCGCCGTCGACCCGCACCATTCCCTCCTCGACCGCCCCGCCGGGACCGGTCAGGTCCTCGAGCTCTGCGGCGAAGTACGTCCCGAAGTCGATACCGAACCCGGTCTCGACGTCGGAGGGCCGCACCACCCCGTTGCACATCAGCTCGGTGATCACGTGGCGGCGAATCCGGTCGTCGCGGCTCAACGGCAACCCCCGTTCCACCGGGAGCTCGCCGGTGTCGACCGAGGTGTAGTACGAGTTGAGGCGCTTGTGGTTCTGGGCGTAGGCACCGGCCACGTCGGAGATCCCCGAGGTTCCCAGCGCCACCATCTCGGTTCCCCGCTTGGTGGTGTAACCCATGAAGTTGCGGCTCAACGTGCCCTCATTGAGGGCCAGCGACAGCTCGTCGCCGGGGAGGGCGAAGTGATCCATGCCGATGGCCCGGTAGCCCGCCGACACCAGCCCTTCGGAGACCAGCGCCAGCAGCGCAAACTTGGTGTCTCGATCCGGCAGCGTCGCCTGATCGATTCGCTTCTGGTTTGGCTTCACCCAGGGGACGTAGGCGAAGGAGTACACCGCCAGCCGGTCGGGCCGCAGCTCGAGGACCCGCTCCAGGGTCGCGGTGAACGAGGCGATGGTCTGGCCGGGCAGACCGTAGATCAGGTCGATGTTGATCGAATCGAAGTCGAGCCGGCGGGCCTCGAGGTGCAGGTCCCGGGTCTCCTCCCAGTTCTGGTTGCGCCCGATCAGCTCCTGCACCTCGGGATCGAGGTCCTGGACGCCCATCGACACCCGGTTGAAGCCCAACTCGCGCAGGACGGCCAGGTGGTCGCCGCCGGTCACCCGGGGGTCGACCTCCACGGCCACTTCGGCGTCCGGGGCGAGCTCGAAGCGCTGCAGCAGGGCTCGATGGAACGCGGCGAGGTCGTCGCTGGCGTAGTAGGTCGGGGTGCCGCCACCCCAGTGATACTGGGCGAGAGTGCGCCGCTCCCCGAGGTGATCGACCACCAGATCGGCCTCGGCGAGCACCCGGTCGAGGTAGACGTCGGCGACGCTCTGGCGCCGGGCCACCACCACGTGGCAGCCGCAGAAGGAGCAGCGGGCCTCGCAGAAGGGGAGGTGGACGTACAGCGACAGCGGATCGGCGGGGTGGCGGGCCGCGCCGGCCAGCCGTTCTGCGTAATCGGCCGGCCCGAACGACTCGGCGAACTCGACGGCGGTCGGGTACGAGGTGTAGCGGGGACCCGGCTTGTCGTAGCGCTTCAGCAGCTCCGGGGTGATCTTGATCACGAGGCCCCTTCCTGTACGGCGGCCACCATGGCGGCGACGTTCTCCACCGGGGTGGTGTGATGGATCCCGTGGCCGAGGTTGAACACGTGGCCCGGCGAGTCCCTGGTCTCCCGGAGGATCGCGGCGACGGCGGCGGTCACGGTGGCCGGGTCGGTGAGCAGCACGGCGGGGTCGAGGTTCCCCTGAATGGGGTGCTCCCGCCCGATCCGGTCCCAGGCGTCCCCAATCGGCTGCCGCCAGTCGACCCCGTAGCCGGCGGCCCCCACCTCCGGGAACAGGTCGAGGAGGTGGGCGGCATCCGGGGCGAAGTAGATGGCGGGCGCCCCGAGCCCGGCGAGGGTGCGACGGGCCGCCGGGGCGATCAGCTCGGCGAAGGTCTCCCGGGAAGCCAGTCCGGCCCAGGAATCGAACACCTGGACGACGTCGGCGCCCGCCTCGATCTGGGCCGCCAGGTAGGCGTGCATCGCCCCCGCCAGGGTGTCCAGCAGCTCGACGGCCAGTTGGCGGTCGCCGGCCATGGCGCGCCGCGCCGCCATGAAGTCCTTGCCGCCTCCCCCCTCCATGAGGTAGGCGAGCAGGGTGAACGGGGCGCCGCAGAAGCCGATGACGGCCACCTCCGGCGGAGCCTCGGCGCGGATTCGCCGCAGCGTTTCCAACACGAAGCCGAGAGCCCCCAGGTCGATCTCGCCGAGGGCGAGCACCTCGGCGGAGGCGTGGGGCCGCAGCTTCGGGCCCGGGGCGAACTCCACCTCGACCCCCATGCCCTCGAGCGGCGTCATGATGTCGGAGAACATCACCGCGCCGTCCAGGCCGAAGCGGCGGATCGGCTGCAGCGTGATCTCGGTGGCCAGAGCCGGCGAGTGCACCGCCTCCTGGAACCCGTGGCGGGCGCGCAGCTCCCGGTACTCGGGCAGGTAGCGGCCCGCCTGCCGCATGATCCACACGGGCGGGCGGTCGAGCGGCCGCCCCGCCAGGGCGTCGAGCATCCTCATCCGCCGGCCTCCGCGATGGCCTCCTCGAGCGCATCGAGGGCGGTGGCCAGGTCGCCATCGAGGTGGTCCTCCATGAGGAACCAGGCCTCGTAGGCGGAGGGTGGCAGCAGCACGCCCCGCGCCAGCGCTCCCCGGAAGAAGCGCCCGAACAGCCCGGTGTCCAGGCCGGCGACATCGTCCCAGGTGGCCACCCGGTCGACACCCAGGAACACCCCGAGCATCCCGCCGACGTGATGGACCACGCCGGGGATCCCGGCCCCGTCCATCGCCGTCTCCAGGCGGCGGCGCACCTCGGCTCCCGCCTCCTCCAGGCGGTCGTAGAGCTCGGGATGCTCGGCCAGGTAGCGGAGGGTGGCCAGCCCAGCGGCGGTGGCAAGTGGGTTCCCGGCCAGCGTGCCGGCCTGGTACACGGGTCCGTCGGGGGCGATCATCCGCATCAGGTCGGCCCGGCCCCCGTAGACGGCTGCTGCGGTGCCCCCGGCCACCACCTTGCCGAGGGTGGTCAGGTCCGGGGTGACCCCGTACCGGCCTTGTGCCGAGGCGGGGCCGACCCGGAACCCGGTCATCACCTCGTCGAATATCAGCAAGGCGCCGGCCCCGTCGCAGAGGTCCCGCAGGCCCGCCAGGAAGCCCTCCACCGGGGGGATGCACCCCATATTGCCGGCCACCGGCTCGACGATCACCGCGGCGACGTCGTAGTCGAGCACCTTCCCTACCGAGGCGAGGTCGTTGAAGCCGGCGATCCGGGTGTCGGCCACCGTGCTGTCGGGAACCCCCGGGCTGGACGGCTCACCGAAGGTCGCCATCCCGCTCCCGGCCCTGGCGAGGAAGGGATCGGCGTGGCCGTGGTAGCAGCCCTCGAACTTGACGATCGCCCGCCGGCCGGTGGCGGCCCGGGCCAGCCGGACCGCCGAAGCGGTGGCCTCGGTGCCGCTGTTGACCATCCGCACCACCTCGACCGAGGGCACCGCAGCCACGATCAGCTCGGCGAGCTCCACCTCGGCGTGGGTGGAGACCCCGAATGAGGTGCCGGTGCGGGCGGCTCGCTCCACCGCCTCGACGACCTCGGGGCGGGCATGGCCCAGGATCAGGGCGCCCCAGGAGGCGATGAAGTCGATCAACTCGGCGCCGTCGGTGGTGGTGATCCGGCTCCCGGCGGCCAGGGCGGCGAAGGGCGGCTCCCCGCCGACGGCCGAGAAGGCGCGGACGGGGGAGTTGACCCCTCCCGGCATCACCGCTTCGGCTCGTGCTCGCCACGTCGTCACGTCAGACCTCCTGGAGCAGGGCGGCGGCGTCGAGCGCGAAGTAGGTGAGGATCACATCGGCCCCGGCCCGGGTGATCCCGGTCAGCGACTCGATGAGGACCCGCTCCCGGTCGATCCAGCCCCTCTCGGCGGCGGCCTCGATCATCGAGAACTCCCCGGACACCTGGTAGGCGGCCACCGGGACGTCGCTGAGCCGCCGCACCTCGGCGATCACGTCCTGGTAGGGCCCCGCCGGCTTGACCATGAGCATGTCGGCGCCCTCGTCGAGGTCGAGCCGCGCCTCCCGGCGGGCCTCCCGCAGGTTGGGGGGATCCATCTGATAGGACCGCCGGTCGCCGAAGGCCGGAGCCGATTCGGCGGCGTCGCGGAACGGGCCGTAGTAGGCAGAGGCGTACTTCACCGCGTAGGAGCAGATGGCGATGTCCTCATGACCGGCAGCGTCGAGGCCCGCCCGCAGCGCCGTCACCCGCCCGTCCATCATGTCGGAGGGGGCCACGATGTCGGCGCCGGCTTCGGCGTAGGCCACCGCCGCTTGCGCCAGCAGCGGCAGGGTGCGGTCGTTGTCCACCGTGTCGCCCCGCAGAGGCCCGCAGTGGCCGTGGCTGGTGTACTCGCACAGGCAGACGTCGGCCCAGCGCACCAGTCCGGGCACCTGCTCCGCCATGGCCCTCAGCGCCCGGGGGACCGGGCCCTCAGGGTCCCAGGCCGACGAGCCGACGTCGTCCTTGTGCTCGGGGATGCCGAAGAGGATCACGCCGCCGGTACCCCGGGCGGCGGCGTCGGCGGCCACCTCGACCGCCACGTCCACCGACATCTGGGCGTGGCCCGGCATCGAGGGGATGGGCCGCTCCACCGCCTCGCCGGCTACCACGAACATCGGCAGCACCAACTGGGACGGGTCGAGGCGGGTCTCGGCCACCATGCGGCGCATCGCCTCGCGCCGGCGGAGGCGGCGGGGTCGGACCGTCGGAAATCGGTTCACGAGGAAGACTCCAGTTCCCGGGCCATGGCGCTGGCCAGGGCCGGGAAGGCCGGGCGGGGGGCGATGACGTCCGGGGGGCGTCCCGCCTCCCGCAGCGCCGCCGCCGTCGTCCGGCCGATGGCCCCCACCAGCAGGCCGTCCAGGGACCGTACCGACGTCCAGCCGAGCACCGCAGAGGGGGAGCCGAAGGCGGCGGCATCCACCTCGTCGTCACCGGGCGGCTGCGGCACCGTCTGGTAGACCACCGGAGCGAAGAACGAATCCGCCCGGGCGGCGATGGCGGCCAGGGCAATGGGATCACTGCCGTCGGCGCGGGGGAGCACGACGGCCCGGCCCCCGAGGTCCGCCTCCGCCGCCAAGGCCGACAGGCCCTCGGATCCCTCGTAGGCGACGTTCCCCCCTCGCTCCCGGATGGCGGCGGCGGTGGCCGCCCCAACGGCGAAGACCGGGACCGGCGGGGCCGACCCGTCGGGCCAGAGCAGATCGAGGGTCCGCGCCGAGCTGAGCACCACGACGGTGCCGGGCGACAGGGCATCGATGCGGGCTCTGGCGGCCATCTCGGGCAGCCAGTTCGGCGACAGGTTGACCTGCATGCCCACCGGTATCGCCGCCAGCGCCAGCACCCCCAGGCCGGCCCAGGCAGCCCCGAGCGGCACCGCCGCCCGCGTTCGCCTGGCCATCTCGCTGAACAGCAGCGTTACCCCGCAGACCCCCAGCAGCGCGAGCAGGACGGTGGTCAACGCCAGGTACCCGTGGAGGTCGGGG
>JAHJML010000238.1 GCA_018821365.1 Actinomycetota bacterium
CGGATCACCGCCTACCTGATGTCGGAGCGGGGCCTGCACACCAGCGTCAAGTGCAATCCCACCCTGCTGGGCGCCGAGACGGTGCGCGGCATCCTCCACGACGAACTCGGCTTCCTCGACGTCCCGGTGCCCGACGAGGCATTCGGCCATGACCTCAAGTGGGAGGACGCCGTCCCGATGTTCGAGAACCTGCGGGCTGTCGCCGACGAGGCCGGCGTCACCTTCGGGCTCAAGCTCAGCAACACGCTGGAGGTGGAGAACTGGCGGACCAGGTTCCCCGGCGATGCGACCATGTACCTCTCCGGGCGCCCCCTGCACGCCGTCACCACCAACCTGGCCTTGAAGATTTCCGAGCAGTACCAGGGCCGCATGCTGCTGTCGTTCGCCGGAGGCGCCGACTGCTTCAACGTCCCCGAGTTGCTTCGCAGCGGCCTGACCACGGTGACGGTCTGTTCGGACCTCCTCAAGTCGGGCGGCTACCTGAGGATGCTCCAGTACTTCGAGACCCTGGAGGCCGCCATGGAGGCGGCCGGCGCCGCCGACCTCGCCGACTACACGGTCAAGACCTCGGCCGGCGGGGGCGACCCGGCCGCCGCCGGACTGGCCAACCTGAGGGAGTACGCCGCCCGGGTGCGCACCGAGCCGCGGATGCACAAGATGGCCATCGACACCGCTCACTCGAAGACGCCCCGCCCCCTCGGCCTGTTCGATTGCATCGAGGCGCCCTGTGTCGACGAGTGCCCCGTCGATCAGGCGGTCCCCCAGTACATGGAAGCGGTCCGCACCGGGGACTACGCCGCCGCGGTGGCGCTGACCCGCAGCGACAACCCGATGCCGGCCATCCTCGGCCACGTCTGCGACCACCTCTGTGAGCACACCTGCATCCGCACCCACTACGACGAGCCGTTGGCGATCCGCGAGATCAAGCGGTTCATCATGAGCCGGGAGGTCGACCCAGCCGAGGTGGCGGCCTTCAAGGGCAAACCGGCGGTGGCGGTGATCGGCGCCGGGCCCTGCGGCCTGGCGGCCGCCGGGCGGCTCGCCCAGGCCGGCCATCCGGTGACGGTGTTCGAGATGCACCCCTATGCCGGCGGGATGGTCGGCGGGGCGATCCCCTCGTACCGGCTTCCGCAGGCGGTGATCGACCAGGACCTGGCCCCGCTGCAGCGGCTCGGGGTCGAGTTCCGCTTCGGGCAGCGGGCAGGGGCGGACTTCACCCTCGACGACCTGCGCTCGGAGGGCTTCGGCGACGTGGTGGTGGCGGTGGGCGCCCAATTGGCCAAACGGCTCGGGTTGGACGGCGAGGACGCCGCCGGCGTCATCGACGGGATCGCCTTCCTCCGCAGTGTCCGTGAGGGAGATCCCGTCGAGATCGGCTCGAAGGTGGCGGTGATCGGCGCCGGCGACACCGCCATGGACTGCGCCCGGAGCGCCGCCCGCCTCGGCGCCGACGTGACGGTGGTCTATCGGCGCACCATCGATCAGATGCCCGCCGACCGCGAAGAG
This sequence comes from Actinomycetota bacterium, assembly GCA_018821365.1. Classification (GTDB taxonomy): domain Bacteria; phylum Actinomycetota; class Acidimicrobiia; order Spongiisociales; family UBA11373; genus JAHJML01. The sequence continues at coordinate 1,507 of JAHJML010000238.1, forward strand.
GTGCGGGCGCTGCTCGACGAGGGGATCAGGGTCGAGGAGTTGGCCAAGCCGGTGCGGCTCGTCGTCGAGGACGGCGCCCTGGCCGGGATCGAGTGCCTGCGGATGGAGTACCGGGGAGACCGCGACTCCGGCGGGCGCAAGATCCCCCACGAGGTCGGCGGCTCCGAGTTCGTCCTCGAGTTCGACACCATGCTGGTTGCCGTCAGCCAGCACTCGGTGCTCGACTTCTTCGGCGAGGCGGTGCCCGAACTGACCGGGCGGGGCCACCTGGCGACCCATCCGGTGACGCTGCAGACCTCCATCCCCGGCATCTATGCCGGCGGCGACGCCGCCGCCGGCGGGCCCGCCTCGATCGTCAAGGCGGCCGCCGACGGCAAGGCGATCGCGGCGGCCATCAGCGGCGTCCACGCCACTCCACCGGCTCCCCACCAGCCTCCGGCCGACTGGGTCGGCCTGCTGGGGCGCCGCGCCCATCGTGAGTGGAGGCGGCCGGTTCCCCATCTCCCGGTGGCCGAACGCGAGGGCTTCCGGCCGGTGGTGCTCACCCTCAGCGAGGACGAGGCCCGGCGGGAGGCCTCCCGGTGCCTGGATTGCCAGACGATGTGCAGCATCTGTGTGGGGGTGTGCCCCAACCTCGCCATCCTCACCTACCGGTCCGCTCCTCTCGACATCACCCTCCCGGTCCTGTCGATCTCGGGTGCCGAGGTCACCTCGGATGGGTCGGAGGCCTACCGGGTGGGGCAGCAGTTGCAGGTGGCGGTGCTGACCGATTTCTGCAACGAGTGCGGCAACTGCGAGACGTTCTGCCCGACCGCCGGGGTGCCCTACCGGGACAAGCCGCGGCTGTACCTGGACCGGGGCGACTTCGAGGCCCAGTCGGACAACGCCTTCATGGTGTTCCGGGGCGACACGCCCGCCATCGAGGGGCGGTTCGGGGGGGAGACCCATCGGATCGAGTCGAACGGGAGCCTCACCTACCGGGCACCCGGGCTGACGGCGACCATCGACCCCGCCACCTGGGAGATCCTCGACGCCCGGGGTGACGCCGCAGGTGAGGTCTCGTTGCGGCCGGCGGCCGACCTGTACGTCCTGCTGACCGGGTTGACCATCTCGGCACCCCAGTTGCCGGGGGCGGGCATCGGCACCAGGATCGGGCATCCCGGTTATCCGGACTGACGCCGCCGCGGCGCCGGCTGCATCTATTGTGGCGCCAACAACCTGAGAGGGGTTCGATGCGGGCGGGTAGGAGTGCTCGCATTCTGGTGGTCGGCGCCCTGACGGGCGCCTGGCTCGCCGCGTCGTTTCCGGCGGCGGCCGCCCCGTGGCCGGTCACCGCCGACATGACCCATCCCGTCGACACCCTCGGCCTCTACGACCCGGCCACCGCCACCTGGTACCTGCAGGACTCCGTGGGGAGGACCTCTGCTTTCGAGTTCGGCGACCCCGGATCGGTCCCGGTGATGGGGGATTGGGACGGCGACGGGTTCGACTCGCCCGGCTTCTACGACCCGGCGACCGGCGACCTGGTGCGGGTCGACGACCCCGCCGCCGGGGCCTGGATGGTCTCGGCGCTCCCTGCCGGCGGGATCCCGGTGGCAGGGGATGCCGACGGGGACGGCCGGGACGAGGTGGCCGTCTTCATGGACGGCACGGTGACCGGCGCCTGGGAGGGGACGACCGGACTGCCGGCGGCCGCCGATGACGTCCTGGCGACCGACCTGGACGGCGACGGCAGCGACGATCTGGTGTTGCTGGCCGAGGGGTCCTGGTGGACCGGCGGCCGGGCCGTCGAACTGCCGTTGATCGATCCCGCCGATCGGGCGGTGCTCGGCGACTGGGACGGCGACGGATCGGCCACCCTGGCCGTCTTCCGGCCGCGCAACGCCGAGTTCTGGCTCTACTGGGGCAGCGAGGTCGCCGGAGGGATCACGATCCTCCCGATCGGGTCGAGCCGGATGCTGCCGGTCGCCGGCCGCTTCGGGATGCCGCACGGCGATCCGGCGGTGTTGCCCCGGATCATCGACATCCCTCCGTTGGCCTCCGGCGACGCCGGTCAGGCGGTGGCCCGCCTCCAGACCGAACTGGCGGCCCGGAACCTCTACAGCGGCTCGGTCGACGGCATCTACGGCCCGGCCACCGAGTACGCCGTCATGGCATTCCACAAGGCGCTGGGTCGGGAGCGGACCTGGGACTGGAAGCCGGGGGACACCGACCTGCTCTTGGAGTTCGAGCCGACCGGGTATCCGATCCGGTGGGACGAACCGGACCGGATCGAGGTCGACGTCGGTCGCCAGATCATGTTCCTGATCCTGGACCAGGAGGTGGCGGCGATCTTGCCGGTCAGCACCGGGGGCGGCTACACCTACTACAGCGAGCGGGCTCACCGCAACGTTTCGGCCAACACTCCCCGGGGCGATTTCGAGTTGCTCCGCTACAGCCCGGGGAAGTCGTGCGATCCCCTCTACGGGTGGTGCATCTTCGACGCCTGGAACTTCACCCAGGTCTACGCCATCCACGGGTACGGCAGCGTGCCCGCCTATCCCGCCTCGCACGGGTGCGTCCGCATCCCGCTGTGGGAGTCCGCTCGCCTCGAGTCCCTCTTCTTCGTGGGGATGCCGGTTCACGTGTGGGATGTGATGCCGGAGATCCCACTGCCGACCTTCGATCAGACCGTGCCCGGACCGGCCCGGGCCGGCAAGACGGGGAGCGCCGGGGCGTACTGGCTGTAGCGGCCCGTCGGCCCCAACAGGAGGTTCGTGTGACCACACCCGATGGCGTCGAGGAGTACCTGGCGGCGCTGGCTGATGGGCCGCGGGCGGCACTCGATCGACTGCGGGCCGTCATTCTCTCGGCGGCGCCCGGCGCCACCGAGACCATCGCCTATCAGATCCCGACGGTGCAACTCGACGGCCGGTCGCTGGTGGGGTATGCCGCCTTCACGAACCACTGCAGCCTGTTCCCGATGAGCGGCAGGCTCGTGGCGGAACACCGGGAGGCGGTCGCCCCCTACCTGAGCGGCAAGTCCACGCTCCGCTTCAGCGTGGAGGAGCCGCTGCCGGAGGCGCTGGTGACGATGGTGGTGAAGGCCCGCATCACCGAGAACGCCGCCCGGCGGCGCCGCTAGGGCGGAGTGTGGGGACCAGGCAGGGAGTGCATGATGGCGCATCCACTGATCGATCAACTGAGATTCACCAGGAGCGAGTTCGCCCGCGGGGTCAGGGGGGTGAGCGATGCCGACGCCCGCCGCCGCCTCCTCCCGATGAATTGCATCAGTTGGAACATCGGGCATCTCGCCTGGCAGGAGCAGCGCTACTTCCTGGCCTACGGGGGCGGCGAGATCCTGTTGCCCGCGATCGACCGCCTATTCGCATACGGGGCTCCGGCCAGCACACCTCCGCTGGCAGAGGTGATGTCGGCGTGGAAGACGATCACCGCCGCAGCCGATCCGTTCCTCGACCACCTAGATGCGGCGGCGCTGCTCGCCAACGCCGTCGGCGGCGGACGGCCGATTGTCCGCTCCAACGGCAACCTGCTCCAGCGGGTGATCTACCACTACTGGTATCACACGGGCGAGAACGCGGCGATCCGCCAGCAACTCGGCCACACCCGGCTACCGCAGTTCGTCGGCAACATCGACGGCAAGGCGCCGTACCGTCCCGACCCCTTCGGCCGCTGACGGCACGGGTCCGGCATGACCCGGCACGACCGGGCAGCCGATCGCACGACGGCCCCCTATGATCCCGGCCATGACGCACTGGGTGACCGACTTCTATCGACAGAACGAGTGGGCGAACCTGGCGCTCATCGACGCATGCCGCCCCCTCGACGAGGCGCAACTGGATGCGACCGCCGAGGGCACCTTCGGCTCGATCCGGGACACGCTGCGGCACATCGTGTCCGCCGAGGCCGGTTACGCCCTCCGGTTGGGCGTCGAGCCGTCGGCTCGTCTGCAGCGGGATGATCCCTGGCCGGGACTCGATGGGCTCGCCGAGATGGTGACCGCCGCCGCCGACGCCCTGGCCGAGGCTGCCCTGGGCGATGCGGCGGCGCTGATCCGGGGCGGGTCGGCGGAGAAGCCCTACGACATTGAAGCCGTCGTCATCCTGATCCAGGCGTTCCACCACAGCACCGAGCACCGCAGCCAGATCTGCACCGTGCTCACCACGTTGGGCATCGAACCGCCCGAGTTGAGCAGTTGGGA
>JAHJML010000239.1 GCA_018821365.1 Actinomycetota bacterium
CCATCACTCTATGCGACCAGGGCGGCCAGCGCCGCGGCCGCCGCCACCGGGTCCGCCGCCCCCGTGATCGGCCTGCCGACCACCAGGAGGTCGGCTCCCCGGGCCAGTGCCTCGACGGGCGAGGCGATCCGGCGCTGGTCGTCGCTCTCCAGCGGGCCGTCGGGGCGGATCCCGGTGGCCACCCGGGTCAGGCCCCCGGCCACCTGGACCACATCCCCCAGTTCTTTGGCGGCGCACACCACCCCCTCGATACCGGCGGCGGCGCACACCCGAGCCAGCCTCGCCACCAGTTTGCCGGGGCGGTCGCCGAGGCCGATGGAAGCCAGGGCGGCGCCATCCAGGCTGGTCAGCACGGTCTCCCCCAGCACGCCTGCGGTGCCCGAAGAGCCTTTTTCCAGCGCCTCGGCCACCGCCTCGAGCATCTCCCGCCCCCCGGTGGCGTGCGCCGTCACCCAGCGCGCTCCATACTCCCCCAGCCGGAAGGCCGCCGCGGCCGCCTGACTCGGGATGTCGTGGATCTTGGCATCGGCCAGCACCGGGCCGATCCGGGCCAGGGCACCGACGATCCCCGGCCCCGGTCCCGACAGGAGCCCGATCCCCACCTTGAATCCCCCGACGTGGGGCGCCAGCGTGGTCGCCAGCGCCACCGCCTCGGCGGCGGTGCCGACGTCGAGCGCCACGATGATCGGGCTGCCCTCGTTCACTCCCCCGCCTCCAGGCGCTCGGAGGCGACCAGGCCGGAGAGCACCCCGTTGACGAACCGCCCGCTGTGCTCGGTGGAGTAGGCCTTGGCCAGCCGCACCGCCTCCGACACGATGACGGCCACCGGGGTGTCCGGACGGTTGCGCAACTCCCATAGACCGAGTCGGATCACGTTGCGATCGACGGGCGCCATCCGCTCCACCCGCCACCCCTCGGCGGCTCTCCCGATCGCACGGTCGAGCGACTCCAGGGTGCCCCAGACCCCCTCAGCGAGCGCTGCAGCCTGGTCACTGAGCCGGGCGGTGTCGGGGTCCCGGCCGCTCTGATCTGCGGCGTAGAGGGCTTCCAGGGCGTCGTCACGCCGGAACACCCGATGCAGCCGGTCCCTGGCGTTCGCATCCACCCGAATCGCATTCCACAGTGGGTCGCCGTGATCGGCGGCAAAGCCGACCGGGTCGGCAGCGGCCGCCTCGATCATGGCCGCCGCATCGCGGAGGATCCCGTAGCGGGGACCGGCGGCCGAAGCCAGCATCTCGCGCAGGATGTGGTCGGGCCCGCCGAGGGCGGCCGCCAATGCCTGGGCCGTCTGCTGGATGTCGTGGTCGGTCACGACACCCGGGTCATGTACTCGCCGCTGCGGGTATCGACCTTGATGCGGTCGCCCTGTTCCACGAACAGCGGCACCTGGACCACCAGACCGGTCTCCACCGTCACCGGCTTGGTGGCTCCCGAAACCCGGTCTCCCTTGACGCCCGGTTCGGACCGGGTGACCTCGAGTTCGATCGAGGCCGGCAGGTCGAGGCCGACGGGGCGTCCCTGGTACATGGCGATGATCACCGTCGACCCGTCGACGAGGTAGTTGGCGGCATCGCCTACCTGGTCGACGGTCAATGCGATCTGGGCGTATGTCTCGCCGTCCATGAAGTTGAAGCCCATGTCGTCGCGGTAGAGGAACTGGTAATCGCGCCGGTCGATGATCGCCCTCTCCACCGTCTCGTCGGCCCGGAAGGTCCGGTCCAGGTTGGCGCCCGTCTCCAGGTTCCTGAGCCGGGTGCGCACGAAGGCCTTGCCCTTGCCGGGCTTGACGTGCTGGTAGTCGACGATCTGGAACAGGCCGTCGGACAGATCGAGTGCCATCCCCGGCTTGATGTCGTTGGTGGATATGGCGGTCATGCGGGCATCATCTCCCTGGAAGATTCGGTCAACATCACGGGGCCGTCCTCGGTGACCAGCACCATGTCTTCGATCCGGACGCCGCCCTTGCCGGCCAGATAGACGCCGGGCTCCACGGTGACCACGTTGCCCACCTGGAGCAGATCGTCGTTGCCGCGCCGCACCCAGGGCTCTTCGTGGATCTCGAGGCCGACACCGTGGCCGGTGCTGTGGAGGAACTGGTCTTCGTAGCCGTAGCCCCTCAGCACCTCGCGAACCGCCTCGTCGACCGCCCCGCAGGCCACCCCGGGCGCCACCGCATCGATCCCGGCCTGTTGTGACTCGGCGACCGCCCGGTACACCCGGGACAGTTCGGGGTCCGGCTCCGGACCCAGCCAGACCGTGCGGCTCATGTCGCTGTGGTACCCCTCCACGATGCAGCCGTAGTCGAGCAGCAGCATCCCCGTTTCGATCGGAACGTCGGCGGAGTGGTAGTGAGGGATCGAGGCCCCGGCGCCGATGGCGACGATCGGGTCCCAATCGGCCGGATCCCCGCCGTGGCGGCGCATCTCCGAGGTGAGCGCCCAGCCCAGGTCGTTCTCTACGGGGGCCTCCTCGATGAGGCGGGGCAGCGCCGAGAAGGCCCGATCCCCGGCTCGGGCCGCGGCGGTGAGAGCTTCGACCTCGGCGGGGTCCTTGATCCTGCGCAGCGATTCCACCGCCCCGGAGGTGGGGGTGGGGTCGATGCCGGTCTTGGTGCGCAGCGTCCTCACGAACTCCCAGGTGACCCCGGCCTCCTCGAGTGCCAGCGTGTCGAGGCCCTCGAGCATCCGGGCCATCGCCTCCCACAGCGGACCGGTCGAGACCATCAGGTCGACCCCGTCGAGTGCCCCCACCAACGGCTCGGCCGCCTCCCCGTAGCGGCCGTCGGTGAGGAACGTACCCCCGCCTCCCGGCACGGCCAACAGGTAGGCGCTGCTCCCCGAGAAGCCGGTCAGATAGCGAATGTTGGGAAGGCGGGTGACGAGGAGCGGGGATTCGATGCTCCCGGCGAGCGCGTTCATTCTCACGGCGTGCTGCATGTCTCTCCTAGGCGATCTCGACTGCGGTGAGGGCCGCCTCTACGGTAGCCGAGCCCACATGGGCGACCGTGGGGGCACCGATCCTCTCCAGCAGCACCATCCTGAGCCCCCCGGCATCCCGCTTCTTGTCGGCGGCCATCAACGCCAGCACCGCCATCCGGTCGAGACCGGGGGCGGCCACCGGCAGACCGAGTCGGGCGATCGCAGCCCGCTGCCGATCCTCCCCTTCGAAGCCTCGCTCCAGGGCGGACGCCCGGCCGGCGGCCACCATTCCGATCGCCACCGCCGGGCCGTGGCCGATACCCCCCGCCACCTCTACCCCGTGGCCCACAGTGTGGCCGTAGTTGAGGTGGACGCGCTCGCCCTGCTCCTCGAAGTCCTTGCCGACCACCGCCGCCTTGACGGCCACCGCCCGTCCGACCACCTCTTCGAGGTCGGCCTCCATCCCATCTCGCTCCAGCAACCCGACCAGCGCCTCGTCGCCGATCAAGCCCGCCTTGAGCGCCTCCGACATCCCTCCCCGCTTGACAGCCGCCGGAAGCCGATCGAGGACGTCCACGTCGATGACGACCCGGGCGGGATGACGGAACGATCCCACCAGGTTCTTGGCGCCCAGATTGACCCCGGTCTTGCCCCCGATGGCGGCATCCACCGCCGCCAACAGGGTGGTCGCCACGTACACCACTTCGATGCCCCTCAGGTAGGTCGCCGCCGCAAAGCCGGCGGCATCCGTGAGCGACCCGCCCCCGAAGGCCACCAGCGTGTCGGATCGGGCGACGCTCATCCCGATCAGCCACTCGTACAGTTCGGCGACGACCCCGAGATCCTTGGCGGCCTCGCCGTCGGGCAGCACCCGAACCTCACTACGAAGCCCGGCCCGGACGGCCGCCCGCGCAAAGTCACGGGCGAGGCGAGCAGTGGCCGGCTGGGCGACCACCGCCACCGAGGCTCGCTCCCGTTCGGGAAGGATGTCGGCGGGGGCCAGCAGGCTTCGACCCAGCACCACCTGGGTCGTCCCGCAGGTCAGGCGTTGCGCCACCACTGCACGATCTCCTTGGCGATCTCCTGGGGGTTCCTCGTCTCGGCATCGAATCTCCGGTGGGCCGCCGCCTCATACATCTTCTTCCGCCTTCGCTGCAGTGAGGTGAGGCGGGAGCGGACATCGCCGGCCAGCATCGGGCGGCCCCCGCCGTCTCCCACCCGCCCGGCGAGGACTGCCACCGGCGCATCCAACCAGGCCACCAACCCGTGATCCCGCATCGTGGTGACGTTGGCAGGATCCTCCACGATGCCCCCGCCGCAGGCCACCACGATGGCGCTCCCGGCAATCGACTCGAGGGCGGCCCGTTCCTTGATGCGGAAGGCCGCCTCTCCTTCGTCCTCGAAGATGCGGGCGATGTCACACCCTGCGGCGAGGGCAACCACCTGATCCAGATCGACGAAGTCGGCCCCCACTGCATAGGCAACCCGGGGGCCCACGGTGCTCTTGCCGACCCCCATCATCCCCACCAGCCACAGGGTGGCCACTCAGAACTCCTCGACCCTGCGGCGGTAGGCGTTCGCCGAGTGTGCGAAGTCGGCGATCGTGTCCCCGCCGAACTTGCGCATCGCCTCGTCGGCGAGCACCACCTCCACCATGTGCTCTGCGACGATGCCGGCGGCCGGGACGGCGCACACGTCGCTGCGCTCCCGGATCGCCTTCTCGGGGACCTTGGTGTCGACGTCGACGGTGCCGAGCGGCCGCATCAGCGTCGACAATGGCTTCATGTGCGCCCGCACCCGCAGCGGCTCCCCGGTGGTGATGCCCCCCTCGACCCCGCCGGCCCGGCGGGTCGCCCTCCGGAAACCGCCCTCCCCGGGCTCGATCTCGTCGTGGGCGGCCGACCCGGACCGGCCCGCCCCTGCGACGCCGTCACCCACCTCGACCGCCTTGATGGCCGGGATCGACATCAGGGCTCCGGCGAGCCGCCCATCGATCTTGCGGTCCCAGTGCACGTGGCTCCCCAGTCCGGGCGGGACCCGGTGCGCCACCACCTCGACTACACCTCCCAGGGTGTCCCTGGCGGCCTTGGCGGCGTCGATGGCGTCGATCATCGGCTGCTCCACCGATCGGTCGAAGACCCTGACCGGGGAGGCATCGATGGCAGCCCGATCGGACGCTCGGGGAAGCGGGCCGTCGGGAGCGGCGACCCCGCCGATGGCGACCACGTGGGAGAGGACGTCGACGCCGATGCCGTCCAGCAGCCGGGCACACAGGTAGCCGGCCACCGCCCTGGCGGCCGTCTCCCGTGCCGAGGCTCGCTCCAGGATGTCGCGGGCGTCGTGGGTGTCGTACTTGAGCATGCCCGCCAGATCGGCGTGCCCGGGCCGGGGAGCGGTCAGCCGCCGGGCCGGAAACCCTGCCTCGGGGGACATCTCCTCGCTCCAGCGGGGCCACTCGGTGTTGCCGATGACCACCGCCACCGGACCACCGAGGGTCCTCCCGAATCGAACCCCGCCCAGCCACTGCCAGTCGTCCTGCTCGAGAGCCATCCGCGGGCCGCGTCCGTGGCCCAGCCGGCGGCGGGCCAACTCGGCAGAGAGCTCGGGGCGCGAGACCACGATCCCGGCAGGCAGGCCCTCGACGATGGCGACCAGCCCGGGACCATGCGATTCACCGGCGGTGAGGAAGCGGATCATGGGACGGAGGGATGGTACCCCTCGACCGCTACTTGAGGATGGCCTGCCCGATGGCCAGCGTGAAGGCGGTGTCGCCGTACAGGAACACCCCCGAGGTCTCTGCGAGGCTCACCACCTTGAAGGAGCCGGCGAACGTCTCACCGACCCCCACGACGTAGGTGACGCCGTCGACGGTCATGACGGCCTTGTCGACACCGCCCTCCTGGCGGATCTCCAGCAGCACCACCCGGGTGCCCTGTGGCTGGAACCCCTCAGTGGTGGTCGTGGTGGATTCCCCCGGTGTGGTCGTGGTGGTCTCTCCCGGCTGGGTGGTGACGGTGGTGGTCGTCTGGCCGGGCAGCGTCGTGGTCGTCGGTGTGGCCACCGTGGTCAGCGGGGCGAATGGGTCGCGGGGTTGGGCGACCTGCACGTTCGCCGCCAGCGGAAGGGCCGTCTCGGCGCCCGCCCCCACCGCCGCGCTCCCATCGGCGGGGAGTGGTCCGCTGAGCAACTGTGTGGACGACGCAAAGATGCCGGACCCCGTCACCAGCCAGATCGCAACCACGCCGACGCCGACCAGGAGGAAGGCGAGAAAGGTGGCGGCAATGCTCCGTTTGGCTCCGGTCATGGGATGCTCCCCTCAGTGGCCTCGTTGGCAGGAGCCTCCGAGTTCCCGATGCCGAATTCGTCCTGGCCAAAGTTGTCGCCGACATCGCCACCCTCGGCGGGCGCCTCTCCCTCGGTGTCCGCCGGCACCACCAGCGACGGCAGCAGCGGGGTCCTGGTGTACAACTTGACCGTCATCGACACCGAGAGGACGTTCTGCTGGAGGGTGGGGAGCGTCGTGCTCGTGGTCGTCGTCGTCGATGTGGTCGTGGACGTGGAGGTGGTCGACTCGCCTGCCACCGTGGAGCTGGTCGTGGTCTCCTCGGGCAGCGTCGTGGTCGTGGTCTCCTCGGGCAGTTCGCCTCCGCCGCCACCGCCACCGGCGGTGATCGAGATCGACTGCACCACGACGATGCGCTCCATGTCGTCGAGCCCGAACAGGAACCCGAGCAGTTCGAAGTACTCACCCTCCATCGCCATGGTGACGGTGATCTCGTAGACCGGCATGTCGGGAGAGGCGGAGGGTTCCGAGGGAGCAAACGACTGGAGGGCGATGCCGGTGGCGGCCGCCAGGGCGGTCACCTCCTCGATGAACACGGCCAGTTCCGGTTCCTCGGGAATCCCCGCCTCCATCTGGCCGATCGCCGCCAGGAAGGCCACGTCGTTCTCCTGCACCTCTCGCAGCGCCACCGCGGCGGCCCGCAGCGAGTCGCCCTCGGAGATGGCGTTCTGCAACTGGTCGTCGAGGTCGGTGATCTTGCTGTTGCGCGGCGACAGCAAGAAGAAGTACCACAACGCACTGATCAGCACCAAGAACAGGACCGAGAGGGCCAGGACTCGTCGGTTCATCCCGACACCTCCGGGATCCGCTCCTGCAGGCGGTTGCTGATGGCGGCATCGCTCAGACCCGCCGTCGAGCTGAACGAGATCACGGAGACCTCCTCCTCGGCCGCCTGCGCCTCGGTCGCATTGGTGACCCAACTCCCGATCACGCCGGGAAAACGAGCCTCATCGAGGGCACGCAGCCAGGCCGACACGTCCACGAACTCGAAACCGGTGCCGGCGACTGTGATCCGACCGACCACGCCGGGGATCTCGCTGCTGGCCGCACCGACGAAGTTCTCCAGCCACACCCGTTCGGGAATCAGGCGGCCGAAGTCGTTCAGCAGACGTCCCCAGGCCACATCGA
>JAHJML010000286.1 GCA_018821365.1 Actinomycetota bacterium
CAACCAGTGAAAGGACCCTCAAACCGGCGATTGCACCGCCGGGTCCCGGCCACATCCATGCAGTTCATTCTTACGCATTCCAGACGGATTTGATGATGCTTGCGGCAGCGGGTTCTTGGATGAGCCTGGCATGCGACTTCTTGATCAAGACGTCGGGCTCCGGCCACATCAAACCTAGTTTGGCAAGGCGTCTGCCTATCCTGTTGGATAACTACGCATCAACCGCGATCGTGGCCAGAACCTCGGTGTTGGTGTGCCTTACGGAGTCGTACGCTCCACTTTGGAACCGCCAAGAACGCAGCACCTGGCGCCATGAGCGTAGCCCATTCCTTTGCAGCGTTTCTCCTGCAATATTCGCGAATACCGACGGGCTTTGGACGCGCGACTCCGCCATCCGCACACCGCTCGCACGACGCGCCGTCCTTGTCGAAATCGACGTCCTCGTTTCCATGGCCCTAGGACTCACCCTGGAACAACTTCAGACCATGTACCGGGTCCAGTTTCCGGTCATGCGCTTCAACGAGTCCGACACCTGGTACGATCGAAACGGCCGCATCGTCTTCACCGTCGCGAAAGGCCTGACCGGCGTCGGCCTGCCGCGCACGAAGAAGAAGGGTGATGAAAACCCATGCTGGACCGACGTCCAGCATATGTGCGAAGAGGCCGGCTACGCGAGCAATGACACCGTCACCCAGGTGGTCATCGACGACACGCTGCCGGGCGGCCCGCGCGAGAAGACCATCGTCTACCAGGCCCCGTGGGTGCGCTGTGACCGCGAGAGGGACTACGAGGTGGCCTGGAGGCACTTCGCTGAGCGATTTGGGCGGGAGGGGCATTCGTGAGCAAGCTGCCGATCCATCTCGAGGACCTGTGTCACCGTAATAGCGATTTTCTCCAAGAGCTGAAGCTCACGAAGAGTGAGTGGACGGGAATCCGAACGATCCGAAGGGCGCTGGAAGAGAACGGTTCGCCGGCAGCCCGGTTCTCTACCGACGATGCGCACACGTATTTTCTGGCCGAAATTCAAGGACATCCGCTCTTTGCCGGGCAAGTCACCGGGCAAGTCACCGGGCATGTGACCGACCATGTCACCGACCATGTGACCGACCATGTCACCGGGCAAGTCACCGGGCAAGTCCACCAGCTACTGGTCGGTATCGAGGGTGGGCTGAGTTGTGGCGAGGGCGAGAGGGACGACGGGGTCGCCCGGAAGCACGTCGCTGAACGATTGAAGGAGGACGCATGAGCCACGACCTCGTCCCGGTGGGCCTCATTGGCGACCTGCGCGGCCTCATCGAAGGCGCTCGCCATCGCGCGGCCATCGCCGTCAACCAAGAGCTAGTCTTGCTCTACTGGAAGATCGGCCAGCGCATCCACACCGAGCTGCTCCACGAGGAGCGCGCATCCTATGGCAGGGAGATTGTCTCGACAGTGTCGAGAGAATTGACCGCGCTCTACGGGCGAGGCTTCAGTCGACCGAACCTCCATCGCATGGTTCAATTCGCGGCCGAGGTCCCCGATCAACAAATAGTGTCGACACTGTCGGCACAATTGAGCTGGAGTCACTTCACCGAGCTGCTGCTCGTCAAGGAGCCACTGGCCCGTGACTTTTACGCCGAGATATGTCGGGTTGAGCGCTGGAGCGTGCGCACCCTGCGCGCGAAGATCGGGGGCATGCTCTACGAGCGCACCGCCCTCTCAAAGAAGCCCGACGAGCTGATCCGCCAAGAGCTCGACGCCCTCCGAGACGAAGACCGGCTCACCCCAGACCTGGTCTTCCGCGATCCGTACTTCCTCGACTTTCTGGGCCTGCGCGACACCTACAGCGAGAGCGATCTCGAGAGCGCCATCCTTCGAGAGCTCGAGGCGTTCATCCTCGAGCTGGGAACCGACTTCAGCTTCGTCGCCCGGCAGAAGCGCCTGGTCATCGACGGCGAAGACTTCTACATCGATCTGCTCTTCTATCATCGCGGCCTCCGACGCCTCATCGCCATCGAGCTCAAGCTCGACCGCTTCAAGCCCGCCGACAAGGGGCAGATCGAGCTCTACCTGCGCTGGCTCGACAAGAACGAACGGCGGGAGGGCGAGGCGTCTCCGCTCGGTTTGATCCTGTGCGCTGGAAAACGTCAGGAGATGATCGAGCTGCTCGAGCTGGAGGCGACCGGCATTCACGTTGCCGAGTACCTCACGGCACTTCCTCCGAAAGCGGTGCTCGAGGCCCACCTGCGCACCGCCCTAAACCGAGCACGCCAGCAATCACCACGGCTGCTCACCGATGACGAGGGTGAGCCGCAATGATCCCCTCCGCGCTCAGCGCCCAGCTTCAGCAAGGGCTCGCCGACTTCCTGCGGTTCTCGTTCTGGTCGTCGACGCCGGGCATGGAGCACGTCATCGATGACCTGCTCGCCGAGCCGGGCGGGCTGCTCAAGGGCCCCTACGTGTCACTGAAGCTGCCCTTCGTGGCCGGCCAGAACCCGAGCTTCTTTCCCAACGTGCCCATGGGGTTCACCACCCACTTCCACCAAGAGCAGGCCTTCACGCGCCTGGGCGGCCGACGAAAGCTGTCTACGCTGGTGGCCACCGGCACAGGCTCGGGAAAGACCGAGAGCTTTCTGTTGCCCATCTTGGACCACTGCCTGAGTGAC
>JAHJML010000240.1 GCA_018821365.1 Actinomycetota bacterium
CGCGGCGATCCCGGCCTCTGACAGCGTGGCGTTGACCCAGGCGGTCCCGGTCCAGCGCAGCAACTCGCCGACTCCGATGGAGGTGAGGGTGACATCGGAGAGGTCGGTGACGGTGTGGCCGTGCCCGTCGATGGCGAAGTACCCGGTGTCGTGTCCGTCGAGCAGATCGGCATCGAGACCGGATTCGGTCCCATCGGCAGCCAGGACCGCCGCCACCGCTTCAGGGTCGGTGTAGACGGTGTCGTCGTCGCCGTCGGCGAGATCCGCCGGGATCCCACTGGTCAGATCCGCCCAGGCATGGGGATGCCCATCGGCCGCAAACGCCGAGGCCCCCATCCCATCCAGCAGGTCGGCATTCAGGTTGGCGACCAGCACGTCGCTGCTCACCTGCATCGGAGGCATCGAAGCGTCACCGATCAACCGCAGCGGGATACCAGTGGTCCTGGTGTTGCGCACCTGCAGGGTGGTGCCCGCCGCCGCGGTGAACACGGTCTGCGTGCCGGCCCGGTTCCACTGGCCCATCTTGGCGACGTCCCCGGTCGCGGCAGTGGCCGGCAGCATCGCCATCACCACCGCAACCACCAACCCGCCCGTCAGAGCGCTGTAGAAGTGCGAACGAGAATCCGACACGATTCCTCCCCAGAGTGCGTTGCCCCACGATTGTCGGCGACCCACTCGATGAGCCGATAGAGGCGAAGTGCCCCAAGCGGGGTGCTCCGACGGTGATCCAGGGGATCTCGAAGAAGACCGGCCTCGACGGGGAAGGCGGCCGAGGGTGGTCCGACCGACGGCGCCGCCACCCCGCACGCGGAAGAGGGGGAGGGCCGTGCCGTGACGACCCTCCCCCCTCCCGGTTCGATGGCGCTAGGAGTCGATGCCGAAGGTGACCTGGATCACCACGGTCACTTCCTGTTGTCCGGTCTGGATGGGGGTGGATTCCCGCGCTGCCTCCTCGGCGAACGCTGCGTCGTAGAAGACCGGCGGGTAGTCGTAGCTGATCGACTCGGTGATCGACCGGGCGGTGCCGAGTTGGACCCCGGCCAGGTCGGACAACTGGCGAGCCTTGGCCTCGGCGTCGCTCCAAGCGGCGGCCCGGGCCGCCTCCAGCAGGGCGGTGTTGTCCTCGATGCTGAAGGAGAGGCCGTTGACGGTGGCGTCGTTACCGCCGGCTGCGGTGGCGGCGTCGATGGTCGCCCCGGCCTTGTCCAGATCGCGGATCTTGACGTTGAGTTCGTTCTGGACCCGGTAGCCGGTGATCGTCTGGGTGTCCCCGCTGTAGTCGTATTCGGGCCAGATCGAGTAGTTGGCGGTCTGGATGTCCTCCTCGGCGACCCCCTGGGCCTTGAGGGCATCGACGATCGCCTGGGCCTTGGCGGCCGCATCGGCGGTCGCCTGGTCGACGGTCCGCCGCAGCACCGAGACCCCCAGGTTGAGGGTGAGGGTGTCGGGCGTGCCGATCACCTTGCCCTGGCCGGTGACGTTGATGCCTGCCGAGCCGTCCCCGACCGAGGAAGGCTCCGATGCCGCGGCGGCTCCGGTGCTGCAGGCCGCCAGAGCCAGCGACCCGACTGCGATGAGGGCGAGAATCTTGCGCATCGAGGTGTCCTCCGTTGTTGATTGATTCCTCTTGCAGCTTCGACGGCGGGCGGGGCAGGACGGTTCCCGGAGTCGGAGCCTTGCTGAGGTTGGGCGCCCCCCGTGGCAAGATCACCCGGCTCGGGAGTGATCGAGGCGGTGGGAGGGTGATGAGGCGCAAGCTGCGGAAGGCGCTGGAGGTGCCGTTCCCCGAACGTTGGCGGGCCCTGCTGGCCGAGCGCACCTGGTGGTGGCCGACGCTCGGCGAGGGCGAGCGGGCCCGCCTCGAGGACCTGATCCGGTTGTTCCTCGCAGGTAAGTCGTTCGAGGGCACCCGGGGCTTCGAGCCCACCGAGGAGATGCGGGTGCTGATCGCCGCCCAGGCCTGCCTGTTGATCCTCGACCACGACTTCGGCCTGTACGACGACGTCACCTCGATCATCGTGTCTCCCTCGGCGGTTCCCCACCGGGGGCCGCGCCGTCTCGACGGGGGTATCGAGAGCGACGAGGGAACCATGCTGGCCGGCCAGGCGATGCTGCATGGACCGGTCCTGATCACCTGGGACAGCGCCTCGAATCAGGCCCGCCATCCCGAACGGGGCCACAACGTGGTCTTCCACGAGTTCGCCCACAAGCTCGACATGCGCAACGGAGCGCCCGACGGGGTGCCGCCGCTGTCGGCCGAGTTGAAGGAGCGCTGGGAGCCGACCCTTCGGTCGATCCTGGGGGAGTTGCGGGAGGGCACCGCCGCCGGACTCGACTCCTACGGGGCCACCAACCCCGCCGAGTTGTTGGCCGTGGCTACCGAGGCGTTCTTCGACACCCCCGACGCTCTCCAGCGTGACCAACCCGTGTTGTACGCCCTGCTGGAGGCCTTCTATCGGCAGGACCCGGCGGGGAGGCGGGCACGGTAGGCGGCCCCGGTTGTGGCGGAGCGGTGTCAGGCGGTGTCGGCCTCAGCGGCGCCGCCGGCGCTCAGGTAGGCGCTCGCCGATCGGGTGCACGCCAGACCGATGATCGCCACCGACCAGGCGATGAGGAGGGGGTGCATCACAGGGTGGAAGGGGACGATGAAGAGTTCGATGACCTCGAAGGCCAGTAG
>JAHJML010000241.1 GCA_018821365.1 Actinomycetota bacterium
CGACGCGCGACGGATCGGCCGTGGCAGCGATACGGGGGAGTCGCAGGAGATCGTCGACGGTGACGGCGGGCATGTGGATCCTCGAGAGGCGATGCTGCACCCTGCAACCGCCGCCGAGCAGGCGCCATTCCCCAAAATGAGAGAGAGGGCGGGCCGAAACCCGCCCTCTCTCGGTGGAGAGGCGACATCCCCCCTTGGCTCCAGGCGCAGCAGGGTGGGTCGCCGACACGCCGGGAGGCCGACAAGAGCATGGCACGCCGGGGAACCGCCTGCCAGGGCCGAAGGTCGGTTTCTCAGCCGGAGGCGGCGACCAGTCCCACCACCTGGTAGGCGACGAGACCAGCCAGCAACGCCAGTGCCATCAGAGAGAACTCCAGCACCCGCCGGTAGCGCCGCATCAGCCAGATCCCGCCCGCCACCGCCACGGTGATGGGCGCCTTGAGGGTGGCGGCCGATCCGACACCGCGCTCGAAGAGGCGGGCCATCACCGGGTTCACCTCATGGGCGCCCAGCGAGATCAGCCGCCAGGTCAGCAGCAGGTCGGCGGCACTGAGCGCCGCGATCCCAAGCGCGCAGCACGCGATCAGAACCGGACGCCGCCGGTAAGCATCCAGCAGCCGCCCCACCCGTGAGGTGCCGATCGCCCGCCGGTCGAAACCCGTTCGCCGCTCCGGACAACGCAACGACGCCCTCCCGGCGCGCCGATCGGGAACGCTGCGCCGCTCGAGGGTGCCGGCATCGGTCATCACCCGAAGGCTAGGGCGGCGGAACGGGGTCCGCGTCGCCGGGGCCGCTACCGTCGCCTCATGACGACCATTCGACGCCTCGCAGACTCCTGCCTCCTGGTGACCACCGACGGGGGCACCACGCTCCTCGACCCCGGATTCCTCTCCTACGACGGCTCCGTCATCGACCTCGACACGATCGGCGAGGTGCAGCGGGTCCTGATCACCCACGAGCACGGCGACCATGTGCAACCCGCCTTCGTGCGCTGGCTGATCGACCGCGGCCGGGATGTGACCGTCCACTCCAACCGGGCAGTCGCCGACCTCCTCGCCCGGTCGGACATCGAGGTGCTCACCGACGATCCGGCGGGGGTGGCATCCGAAGACGTCATCCACGAGACGACTCCGCTGGGAACGGCGCCTCCCAACCGGGCTTTCACCGTCGAGGGAGTGCTCACCCATCCCGGCGACTCCTACCAGCCGACCACGACCGGTCCGGTGCTGGCCTTGCCGCTGCTGGTCCCCTGGGGGTCGACGCGCCGGTCCGTCGAGTTCGCCCGCGGCCTGCGCCCCCGCCAGGTGGTCCCCATCCACGACTTCTACCTCAGCGAGGAGGGCCGCCGCTGGGTGGCCGGCATGGCCGCCAAGGCGTTGGGAGCCGACGGCATCGAGGTGGTTCCCCTCGACTGGGGCGGCTCCTACACCCTCTGAGCGCCGGTCCCGGCGGCGGGGCGCCCCGCAATCGCAATACCATCGGGTCATGGCACGCCCCATCACCCCCCGCGATCTCTGGAACATGGCGAGGGTGGGAGCCCCCGAAGCTTCCGCCGACGGCACCTTCGCCATCGTCCCCGTCACGACGTTCGACGTCGACGAGAACGAAGGCAAGAGCCGCCTCTACCGTATCGATCGGGACGGGACCGTCACGCCGCTGACGTCGCCCGAGAGCGGGGCCACCGCCCCGTCGCTCTCCCCCGACGGCAGCCGCCTCGCCTTCCTCCGCAAGGCCGGTGACGGCCAGAAGCCGCAGGTGCACGTCATGCGCCTCGACGGCGGGGAGGCCCACCCCATCACCGACCTGCCATTGGGGGCCGCCCGCCCCCGCTGGACGGCCGACGGGTCGGCTCTGGTCTTCCCCGCTCCGCTCTACAAGGGCCACCCCGATCTCGAGGCGACCCGCCTCGAAGCCGCCGCCCGCAAGGACCGCAAGGTCGACGCCAAGGTCACCGAGGACCGGATGTACCGGTACTGGGACAAGTGGCTGGCCGACGGGGAGATCCACCACCTGTTCCGCATCGGCGCCGACGGGGAGGATCTCACCGACCTGACCCCCGGCTGGGACCGCCCCATGGACCTCGACGATCCGAGCGATGCCTTCGATGTCGCCGCCGACGGGGAGATCGCCTTCCACTCGCTGTCGCACAGCCCTCCCTACCAGGAAGCCGGGTACGCCATCTACACCCTGATGCCCGGATCCGAGCCGGTCCCGCTGTGGCCGGACGGGCCTCCCCTGCAGGCCGCCCCCCGCTACTCGCCCGACGGTCGATCGCTCGCCTTCGGGTTCTCGGTGGAGTACCCGGGGTTCTACGCCGACCGGCGCCGCCTCACCATCCACGACCGAGACTCGGGCCAACGCCGCATCCTCACCGACGATTGGGATCGATCCTGCCAGGACTGGAGGTGGGCCCGGGATGGATCGAGCCTCGTCTTTGCGGCCGAGGACGACGCCCGCCAGCACCTCTACTCGATACCGGCGGCGGGAGGCACCCCGGTCCGGGTGGCCGCCGGCGGGACGCTCAGCGATCCGGCCCCGGCGGAGAACGGTGGCTTCTGGTGCCTCCACCAGTCGATCACCCAACCGCCCGATGTCGCCATCGCGGAGGGGTCCGAAGTGTCGCGGATCGGCGGCTTCAACGACGAGCTCATGGCCGACATCGACCCGGGAGCGGTCCGTGACATGCGGTTCGAAGGAGCCGACGGAGACCAGATCCAGATGTGGGTGATCGAGCCTCCCGGCTTCGACGAGACCCGGCAGTGGCCGCTGGTCCACTCGATCCACGGAGGACCCCACGGAGTGTTCGGGGATGCCTGGCACTGGCGGTGGAACCCGCTGGTGTTCGGCTCCCCCGGGTACGTGGTGGCCCAGGTCAACTTCCACGGCTCGAC
>JAHJML010000023.1 GCA_018821365.1 Actinomycetota bacterium
CAGAGCCACGCCCGCTGCCAGGACCAGGACCGCCACGATGAGCCGGAGCGTCATGCCTCTTCCTCCAGGTTCTGATGATCGCACACCTCGGCTTGAGCTTCACCTCGACCTGCGGTACCTCCGGATCCGAGAGGTGCCACGTGTCGAGGATCGCACGCAATGCCCCCTGCCCCTGCGGCAGCGGGAAGAAGTACAAGAAGTGCTGCATGACCAAGGACGAGGCTGCACGACCTGAGGCACAGAACCCCGTGCAAGCTCCATCGAGCTTCGAGAAGACGGCTGCACCCGGCCCACTCGATCCGGGACCATGAATTCCCGTTGCATATCAGGCGGCTGCATGGGTTATCTCCGTTGACTCGCTGTGGCGCAGGATACGAACCAGCGATCCGCCACCGGCGAACCCGACCCGGACTATCGTCCCCTCTGTCAACTCGTTCCATTGGTGGCGCTCCGTCCAGGTTTTCCGACGATGTTGGCGATCGGACGCCGTGATGGCGAAAACCGCCACGGGCGGTGGTGGTAACGGCGTTGGCTCCGTCACTGTGACGTGGGTGTCGACGTCGAGACAGGCGGCCGCAAGTGCCTTGCGCAGTGCGGCGGGGAGCAGCAGAGCAGAACGCACTGCGAGCTTGCCTGCTTCGTCCTGGTCAGCTGGCCGTTTCCAACTCGCCACCATCTTCCGAGGCGCGGGTCGTTGCGAGGGCGGGACTGACTTGACAGGTCCAGGCATCCTGTCAGCTCTGCTCTTCACCAATAGCGCCCCGATCGGTTTGGCTGTGTCTGTAGGAACCGACATCGAGAACTCCTTGCGGAAAGTGGGCGATGTCGATCGCGATGTCGTGCAGCGGCCTCGAAGGGGACAATCCGGACAGACCGAGGCAGGGGTAACGAATCGGAGTATACGGCTGTTGTCCAGCCCGAAGGTCTTGACGGAGCTCAGGTTCAAAGCCGCTTTGTTCGGGCAGAGCAAACCGCCGCCCTCACGGTCCCAGCTCCAGCCGCGTTTGTCGCCGAGTAGCGATGGCCAGTCGAGAACATCGAGGGCGGAAAGCAGCTGCTCTCTGGCCTCGGACGGGGCAACCGGCGGAGTCCCACGGGATTCGCCGCCAGGGGGCGCTCCAGCAGCTACGCCATCACTGGATGGTTCGTCCCCGTCGGTTGGCGCTTCCACAAACAGCTCGACTCGTTGCTCGACGAGGATGGGGCGACGGGGCTCGGGGGCCGGCATCTCTGTCGGTGGGTCGCACAGCGCCATACCGTGGCACACTCGCAGGTTCCAGACGAACAGCCCGACGAGGTTGGCCAGTTCCTGGCCCGGCACGTGGTAGCTGAAGATGCGGTCGAGGCCCAGCTCGTGGTCCTCCTGGCTGAAACGGTTTTCCTGGCCGCATCGACCGTAGTAGGCCGTCACGAGTTCGGGCGCCGGCCACGCCTCCTCGCTCAGATCCGTCACGAACAGCTCATACATCCATCCGTCGATGAAGATGCCGGCGCCGCGCTTGCTCTCCGCGGCAAACCGGGAGACCACCATTCGGGCGACGACAGAGTCGTAGCGCCGGCCGTCGGCTCTCCGCCTCTTGTGGTTGGACGGCAAGGTCATCCAGCCGAGCTCCGCCGTGTGGCGCCGTGGCCCCGAGCCCGAGTCCGGTACCTCGTACCAGGAGGCCGAGTTGAGATACTCCCGGACCTCGGGCTGGTCGAGCAGCCCGTAGTGGTTCCACCGAGTCAGGTACCGCACCCCGGCCTCCTGGCAGGCCGTGATGAACGGCAGGTTGCCCCCCGCCCCGTCGATCCGGACGAGCGCACGTTCGGTTGGGTGGTCCACCCTCGTGCAGATGTCTCGAACGGTCTGGACCGCTGCCTCGAACTCCTCCCTCTGCTCACCGTTGCCCGGACTCATCCAGAGGCCCATCCACAACCCGGAGCCAGCATGCTGGAGCGTCGTGCGCGACAGCTTCACCTCGCCCCGCTTCCGACCCATATAGCCGGGCTTCGCCTGTTCGGAACGGCGCCTTGGTTCCGGGAGGTCGTCCATCTCGGGAAGCGCCCGGTGACGCAACACGGTCGAGGTCGGGTCCAAGTCGAAGACGTGCCACTGCTCCCCCCGGGCGTCCAACGTCTTCGTTGACGGGTGCCCTAGCACCTCGATGGCGCCGCAGCCGTCGAGCAGCAACCATGGGGCGAGCTGCTGAGCATGTCGGTGCTCGGTGGCGCCGAGCACCCGCGAGACCGACGATGGGGCAGGCAGTCGCCGTCGTCCACCAAGAGCCGCGAGTTGCCGCTGGTACTGGCGCGTTCGCCCTCCGAACTCCTTGATGCCAACCGACAGACGCGACCCGAAGAACAGGATGAGAAAGATAACGACATCGAGCCCGACATAGCCCCCTTCACGCCGAATCCGAAGTCGTTTGCCGACCTCTTTGAGCACCCCTCGTCGCTCCATCCATTCGAGATGCACCGCGCCCCCGGTGGCCCACTCAGGCAGTCGGCTCGTGGCAGAGCGCGACTCGATGCTGACAACACGCTGTGATTTGGGCATGATCTATCCATTGGTTGTTGCTCGGGCCGTCGCCGTCGGGCTGGGCTGACCAGCGCATCGGGTTCGGCTCCAATCCGGGCCCGTGCAACAGCGAAGGCGGCGGCCCGGCATTTTTCGGTCCAACCGATCAGCCCAAAGCACCAGACCCTTTGATACCACGACGGATTGCACGGATCTGGAACCAGTGGGC
>JAHJML010000024.1 GCA_018821365.1 Actinomycetota bacterium
AAGACCGCCAACCCGGCGAAGGAGGCGATCCCCTCGGCGAGCGAGGTGATCCCGATCGCATTGCGTTCCGGGATGCCGATGGCGATCTGTCCCACCGTGGCGACCGGCCCGAATCCGCCGCCGCTGACGCCCTTGGCGGCCGCCGCCAGGAGACCGAGACCGCCTGCCCTGCTCCACGAGAAGGCGCCCGATGCCCTCCGGCCCGCCAGCGCGACGGCGCCCCCTGCGATGAGAATGATGCCGATCACGACCTCGCCCGCTCCGAGGTGCAGGGTGGTGGCCACCGCCGCGGTGACGGCGGCCACCACCGCGGCCGGCACGGCGATGGTGACGGCGATCCGAAGGTCCCTCGATCCCGGGGAGAAGTCGACGTTGGCGGCCCGGTCGTGAAGGCCGGCGGCCGCCAACCCGGAGATCCCTTCTGCGATCAGCACCGCCGGTATCGCCGTGCCGGGTTCGAACCCGCCGAGCAGCAGCACCGGCGCCACGATGGTTCCGTACCCCATCCCCACCGAGGAGTCCAGGTACTCGGCGACGAGTGAGAGTGCCCCCAGTCCGATCAGGATCCAGGCCCCGGAAGCCAGGTAGCCGGTGTCTTCGGGGGCTCCGGCGAGCGCCATGACCAGCAGGAGGACGGCGGCCGCTGCCAGTGAGACGAGCAGGGCGATCTTGAGGATGGCGGCGAACCGCCAGCGCCACACGCCGCTCCGAAGACTGTGCCGCGACCACTCCCGAAGATGTCGACCAGGATCCATGTCCGCGCCACCTCTCCCGAGCCTCACCTGTCCGAGGCTACTCCTGCCCCGATCGGCCGGATACCGGCCGATCGGCCCGTTCTCGTCCCGGTTGGGCACGGGCGCGAGGAGGGGGAGGGGCCCGGCCGCCCTCTTCGTCAGCGCCGGTCGCCGATCCAGCCTTCGGCGGCGTAGCGGCTGCAATTGGCGCGGAACTCCTCATCGAGGATGGCCCACAGGGAATGGTCGAGCCAGTGGCCGGCCACCAGCACCTCCTTGCGGAGGAGGCCTTCGCGAACGAAGCCGAGTTTCTCGGCGATCCTCTCGCTGGCGGTGTTGCCGGTGGCGATCCGCAGCGTCACCCGGTGCAACTCGAGTTCCTCGAAGGCCACCTGCATCACCCTGGCGGCGGCCTCGGTGCCGATACCGGTGCCGGTCAGGGTGCTGCGTATCCAGTAGCCGATCTCCCCTGCTTGTTCGCGGCGCGAGGTGTGCCAGACCGAGACGTTGCCGAGGTGGGACTTGGGCCGGGTGGCCGGTTCGATGGCGAAGTCGTACGCCCGTCCCTCGGTCCAGGCGGCGGTGCTGTCGCGGATGAAGCGGATGGCATCGCTCCGCCCGTATCCCTGGTGCGCCCAGGGGAGCCAGCGGGCCAGGTCTTCGATGGAATCGTGGACCGCCGCCACCAGTGGTTCGGCATCGCGGCGTCGGAACGGGTGGAGGACGAGGCGCCGGGTGGTGCGATCGCGGGGCGTGAGGGGCCTGGCCATTCGGGCAGCCTATCGCCCTACGATGCGTCGATGCCGCTCTGGAAGCCCCTTGAGACGCTGCCTCCGGTGGCGTCCGACCCTCATGTGATTGCGGCCGTCCTCGTGCCTCTCTACGAGGACGGCGGCGAGTTGCGGGTGGTGCTGACCCGCCGCCCCGACGGCATGCGCACCCATGCCGGCGACGTCGTGTTCCCCGGCGGCAAGATCGACCCCGAAGACGACGGCCCGGTCGGTGCCGCTATTCGGGAGGCCTGGGAGGAGGTCGGCATCCCGGCCGATCACATCGAGGTGCTCGGTGGCCTCGACTCGCTCACCACCCGGAGCCAGGAGATGTGGATCGCTCCGGTGGTCGCCCGCATCCGCCGCCCCGCCGAACTCCATCCAGAACCGGGCGAGGTGGACGCCATCATCGAACCGACCATCAGCGAGTTGCTCGACGACGCCGCCTGGACCACCCAGGATTGGGGCGGTCACACCCTGTGGTTCCACGAGTTCCCAGAGGGCATCCTGTGGGGAGCCACCGCCAGGATGGTCCGCCAGTTGCTGGAGTACTTCCGGTAGGGGGGTGAGGATTGTCACCCCAGGGGATTTCTTCCTCCCCCACGGCGGTGGGGGAGGGTTGGGGTGGGGGCGGCACATGCGAGGCTTGGGTGGGAGGCTGCCCCCTCTGCCCTGCGGGCATCTCCCCCGCTACGCGGGAGAGAGGAAGACCCGTGTGATTTGCTCGCGGGCGGGCTCTCCTTCTCTCCCGCCCTGAGGGAGGGCGCGAATATCGTATATGAAGGGGGTCCACCCGCGATTGCGCCTGGTTTCTCGTGGTGGTTCCCGAGGGTGCGAGAACCGTTTCGGCGTGTAGGTTTGGGGTCGAGTCGGCACTGGGAGGTATTGATGTCCGGCCGAATGCGCTGGTGGCCGGTGGGTGTGGTTGCGTTGCTTATCGTGACCGTGCTGTCTCAGGTGGTGGCGGTGGTCGAAAGCGGTGACCAGGAGGGAGCGGCGGGGCGGGACCTTTCGAGGGTGTCGCCGCTGGTCGGAAACGATTTCCGGATCAGCGGCCCGGGTGCCACCTCCGACGAGTGGGACCCG
>JAHJML010000025.1 GCA_018821365.1 Actinomycetota bacterium
CCTGGTGTCGATGGGGCCGGCCGGGAGCTTGCAGGGCATCCGCCAGGCGCTGGCGATGGGAGCAGACAAGGCCATCGTCGTCGACGACGAGGCGCTGCGGGGCTCGGCCGCCCTCGTCACCGCCAAGGTGCTGGCGGCTGCCATCGCCAAGGAAGGCGTCGACCTCGTCATCACCGGCACCGAGTCGACCGACGGGTACACCGGGGTGGTGCCCCAGCAGGTTGCCGCCCTGTTGGGACTGCCGTGCCTGACCTTCGCCCGCAAGGTGGAACTGATCGAAGGCACCCTCAAGGTGGAGCGGCTCTCGGCCACCGGCTACGACGTCGTCGAGTGCCCGCTGCCCGCCCTGGTAGCGGTCACCTCGGGCGCCGTCGAGCCGCGCTACCCGACCTTCAAGGGGATCATGGCCGCCAAGTCCAAGCCGATCGAGCGGCCCTCCGCCGCCGACCTGGGCCTCGACCCCGGGGCCATCGGCCCGGGAGGCTCCCATCAGGTGATCCGCTCGGTCCGCGCCGCGCCCGGCCGGGAAGGCGGCCGCCTGGTGGTGGACGAAGGCGAGGCCTACAAGGACATCGTGGAGTTGCTCGAACAGGTGAAGGTGATCTGACATGGCGATGACCACATGGGTGTTCGCAGAGGAAATCGCCGGCGCACCGTCCTCGACGTCCCTCGAGATGCTCACCAAGGCCCGCAGCTTCGGTGGCGACCTGGCGGCCGTCTACTCGGGCGCCGGCTCCGCCGAGGGGTTCGACGCTCTGGGGGCCCACGGTGCCACCAGGGTGTTCCACATCGAGATCGGTGACTCGCTTCCCAGCACCGGCCTGGCCCTGGCCATCGCCGGCCTGGCCGCCGAGCACCACCCCGACCTGATCTTGTTCGGGATGGGTTTCACCGACCGGGATGTGGCGGGCCGCCTCAGTGCCGGCCTCGACCGTCCGGTGCTCGCCAATGCCGTCGACATCGTCCCCGACGGGGACGAGATCACGGTGGTGAGCGAGATCCTCGGCGGCACGGAGATCGTCGAAGCAGGATTCGCCGGACCCAGGCCCTGGCTGGCGATCGTCCGCCCCAAGGCCTTTACGGCCGAACCCGGCGGCGGCGGATCGCCCGAGGTGATCCCGGTGGCGATCGGCGAGACCGGTCCGGCCACCATCACCGAACGGCACGAGGAGGCCGCCGAGGGCCCGCAACTGGCCGATGCGGCCGTGGTCGTCACCGGGGGCCGCGGCATCGGGTCCGCCGAGAAGTGGTCCATGGTCACCGACCTGGCCTCGCTGCTGGGGGCGGCCGTCGGGGCGACCCGGGCGGTCGTCGATGCCGAGTGGACGGCGTACTCGCTGCAGGTCGGCCAGACCGGCCAGACCGTCAAGCCCGACGTCTACCTGGCCCTCGGCCTCAGCGGAGCCATGCAGCACCTGGTCGGGATGAAGGATTCCGGCACGATCATCGCCGTCAACAAGGATGCCGAGGCCCCGATCTTCGGGATCGCCGACCTCGGCGTGGTCGGCGACGTGCACAAGGTGGTCCCGGCACTCATCGAAGCACTCAAGGCGCGCCGCTGAGGCGTCCTACGCGTGGGGAGGGCGGGTGATCCCGCCCTCCGCCGTGTCGGGTGTGTCCCGGCGGCGACTACCCGTCGAGGGGCCGGTGGCTGTCGATGCGGTTGCGTCCGCCGATGATCAACTCACGCGGCACCGGCGCCGGCATGAAGATCCCCACCAGCAGCGCAAACGCCGATAGACCGGCGGTGATCCACCAGGCGGAGTCGATCCCCACCACGACCGCCACCGTCGCCCCGTAGAGGGCGAGGGCGATGGCCGCCCAGCCGACCTTGATGAGCACCCGGTACCCGGCGGTCACTTTCCAATCGAGCGGAGGCCGCCCGGCGGCTCCGTCTGCTGTCGTCATGGAGAAACCGTTGTCATGGGAACCGTTGTCATGGGAACCGTTGTCATGGGAGCGGTATCGGAAGGGCCCGGCGCCGCCTTGAACGGAGGTTTTGGCGATCCCGGCGCTACTCGGCGAACTTGAAGCCGTGGGGGATCAATTCCTCGAGGGTGTGCTCGACGTGTCCGTCGGGGCCGTCGACCAGCACCCGGTCGACACCGAACTCGACCATCATCTGGCGGCAGTTCCCGCAGGGATACCCGATCTCGTCGGCGTCGATGCAGGCAACCGCCACCGTGTCGAGCTTGCGGGCGCCCGACGAGACGGCGTGGGCGATGGCGGCCGCCTCGGCGCACACCGTCGAGGGGTAGGCGGAGTTCTCGAGGTTGGCCCCCGAGTAGGCCTTCCCGTCGGCATCGACCACCACCGCCCCCACCCGGAACCCCGAGTAGGGGGCGTAGGCGTGCCGGGCCGCCTCCCGCGCCGCTGCGATCAATGCCCGATCGTCCATGTCAGCCTCCGAGCAGAGCGTCGACAAAAGCCTGAGCCTCGAATGGAAGCAGATCGTCGGCACCCTCCCCAACCCCCAGGTACTTGACCGGGAGGCCCAACTCGTACTCCACCGCGACCGCGATCCCGCCGCGGGCCGTCCCGTCGAGTTTGCTGATCACCAACCCGGTGACCCCAACCACCTCGGTGAAGACCCGCGCCTGGATCAGGGCGTTCTGGCCGCTGGTGCCGTCGAGGACCAACAGCACCTCGTCGACCCCGCCGGCCTCTCTCTGCAGCACCCTGATCACCTTGCCCAACTCCTCCATCAGGTTGCGCTTGGAGTGGAGACGGCCCGCCGTGTCCACCACCACCACGCCCTTGCCCCGGGCGCGGGCGGCAGAGAAGGCGTCGAAGGCGACCGATGCCGGATCGGCACCCGGCTGCCCCGACACCACCTCGAGTCCGAGCCGGCCCGCCCAGGCCGCCAATTGCTCGGCGGCGGCCGCCCGGAAGGTGTCCCCGGCCCCCAGCAGGGCGGAGCGGCCGGACCGCTCCAGGAGCGCCCCCAGTTTGGCGATGGTGGTGGTCTTCCCCGACCCGTTGACCCCGACCACGACGATCACGGCGGGGGATCCCGTGAGATGGAGGCTGCGGTCCCTCCCCGCGAACACGGCGAGCAACTCCTCCCGGAGCGCCGCCCGGAGTTCCCCGGCGCCACCGGGCGACGCGGAACGAATCCTGCCGACGATGGCGGCGGTCGCCGCCACTCCCACGTCGGCGGCCAGCAGTGCGTCCTCGAGATCGTTCCAGGACTCGGGGGTCGGCCCCCGGGAGAACACGGCCGACAACCGGCCTCCCAGCGCCGTCCGGGTCCCGGCCGGGCCGCCGCCGAGGGCGTCGGCGGCCACGACGGGTGCGTCGCGCACGATCGGGGAGGCGGGAGGCGAACGGCGTGACCAGAGCCACCAGGCCGTCAGGATCGCCAGCACGACACCGGCTGCGATCAGGGCGATCGTCACGCGGCGTCTCCGGCGGCGACCTCCACCCGGTCGAGCCGCTTGGCGAGGATCCGGGATGTCTCGCCCGGCTCCATCGTGACCCCATAGAGCAGATCGGCGGCCTCCATGGTCTGCTGCTGGTGGGTGACGATCACCAACTGCGACCGATCGCTGAGTGTCCCGACCAGGCGGATGAAGCGGCGCAGGTTGGCGTCGTCGAGAGCCGCCTCCACCTCGTCGAGCACGTAGAACGGGCTGGGACGCGACCTGAACACCGCAAACAGGAAGGCCAACGCCGCCAGCGACTGCTCCCCGCCCGACAGCAGGCTGAGCTTGGAGACCCGCTTCCCCATCGGCTGAGCATGTACGGTGACCCCGGTCTCGAGCGGGTGCTCGGGGTCGGTCAGCAGGAGCCGGCCCTTGCCACCGGGGAACAGCAGCCCGAAGCTCTGCTCGTACTCGGCGGCGATCTGCTCGAACGCTTCCATGAACAGCCGGGCGATCTCCTCGTCCAGGGCGGAGATGACCTTGGTCAACTCGCGGCGGGAGTCCTCCAGGTCGCCGAGTTGAGCCTCCAGGAACTCGGAGCGCTCCGCCAGTTGGCGGTATTCGGCGGCGGCCAATGGGTTGATGGGGCCCAGCCGGCGCAACTGGGCCTCCAGCGACCCAAGATGCTCCCGGGGGTCGGCGCCCTCGGGCACCTCCGCCGGGGCGGCCGCCAGCGCCAGGTCCTCGGCGGCATCGACATCGCGCCGCAGGCCCTCGGCCTCGGACTCCCGCCGCACCCGCAGTTCGGCCCCCTCGATGGCCAGCACCGACAGCTTCTCGCGGCCGTCGGAGACGATCGGCTCGAGGCGCTCCCGCTCGGCATAGGCGGCATCGAGGACACTGCCGGCCTGGCCGGCCTCCTCCCGGAGGACCCGCTGCCGCTCCCTGAGCACGCCGAGGTGCGTGCGGGACGACCCGAGGGCCGCCCGGGATCGCTCCTCGACGGCGCCCAGCCGGACGATCTCCCCGGGATCCACCCGCACCTCGCCCGCGCCCTCGAGCAGCCCGGTGACCTCCTCGAGGCGGCGCCCCAGCAGGCGGGTGCGCTCCTCGACCGCGGCCAGTGCCGAGGCCGCCTCCTGGCGGTGGCGTCGGGCCGCATCCCGGCGGGCCGCCACCGCCTCCCGACGGGCGGTCAACGCCTCCCAGGCGGCCTGCCGCACCGCCTGCTCGCCCGAGAAGGCATCGAGCCGGGTGCGAAGCCCGGCGAGCCGCTCGGCCCGTCCGGCGGCGGCCTCGTCGAGCGCCGACCTGCGGACCCGCAGCCGGTCGGCCTCGGCGCCGCTCTCGGACTGCGATCTCTCCACCAGCCGCAGGGCCTCGGTGGCCCCGGCGATCCTGGTGTCGACCGCCTCGAGCGCCTCGAGCGCCACCCGCTCGGTCTCCCTCGCCGCATCGAATGCGCGCCGGGAGGTGGTGTGGCGGCTCGATG
Source organism: Actinomycetota bacterium (assembly GCA_018821365.1). GTDB lineage: Bacteria > Actinomycetota > Acidimicrobiia > Spongiisociales > UBA11373 > JAHJML01. The sequence goes on from JAHJML010000025.1 coordinate 4,858, forward strand.
CCCTCGCCTCGTCGATGATGGCTCGCTCCACCGCGGTGGCGGCGGCCTGCCGGGCCGCCCTCCCCCGGCTGGGATCGCCGATTCTGATGCCGAACCGGGTCGCCACGTCGCCGGAGAGGGTCACCGCCCGCAGCGACGGGTGCTCCTCGACCAGGGCCCACCCCTCGTGCCAGTCCGCCACGATGACGACATCTCCCAGGAGGGCCTCGGCGAGCTTGCGATCACAGGCGGGACCGAGACGATCGACGAGGCGGTCGCCGTCGGTCACTCCGGCCGGGGCGGGCGACGGCACCACGAAGGAGACACCACCGGCGGCATCTGCGCCGGCCGCCGCGGCACCCTCCAGGGCGGCGGCCCCTTCGACGGCCCAGGCATCGCCCCACTCGCCCAGGGCGGCGTCGACGGCGGGCGCCAACTGCTCGGGGATGTCGAGTCGGGCGACCAGCGTGCCCGTCACGCCCGCTTGGCCGGCCACGATCTGATCGGAAGGGCCGGTCCCGAGGGCGTCCATGCGCGCCCGGCTCGCCGCCAGGGTGATGCCGGCCGTTCGGATGGCCTCCTCGGCCGCCTCGAGCGCCTCCTGGGCCCGCCGGCTGCCCGCTACCGCCCGGTCGTACACCTGCTGGGCCGGGTCGGTCTCCCGGTCGGCGAGGCGGATCTCGTCACGCAGGCGTTCGGCTTCGATCTCCTCCTCGGCGATACGGGCCTCGACCACCTCGAGGCGCTGGCGCAACGAGTCGATCTCCCGCTGGTCGCGACGCTCGGCGGATTCGAGGGCGGCCAGATCCCCCCGCAGTGCGGCGACGACACCCTCGGCCGGCATCTCGCCCTGCCCCGCCAGCGATCGCTCCTCGTCGTCGAGGGCGTTGAAGGCAACCTCGTGGCGCTCGGCCAACTGTCGGAGGGCGGCTTCCTCGTCGGCCGCCGCCCGCAGGCGCGCCGTGAGATCGGCCCGCTCGCTCTCGAGGTCGTGGCGCCGCCCGTCTGCCTGCTCCAGAGCGTTCTGCATCGCCCGCCTGCGCTCGCCGGCCACCATCGCAATCCGCTGCAGCCGCTCGATCGCCGTCTCCAGCCGGGCCGCCGCGGTGGTGTCCCGGTCCAGCGCCCGGCCGGCTTCGCCCGCCGCACTCTGCAGGGCGCCCAACCCGGCTGCGATCTCACCCAGTCGGGCTTCGGCCGCCGCCACCCCGGTTCGAATGGAGGTCTCGCCGGCGGCGATCTCCACCAGCCGTAGATCGATGGTCCTGAGGCGCTCTCCACCAAGCCAGAGCCGGAGCGCCCGCCACTCGGCCTTCGCCTCGTCGTAGCGGTCGGCGGCGTTGGCCTGGCGCTTCAGGGGGCGCATCAGCCTGCGCTGCTCGCCGAGCAGGTCGTGGAGGCGCATCACGTCGACGTCGGTGGCCTCCAGGCGGCGAACCGCCCGGTCCCGGCGGGAGCGATGCTTGATCACCCCGGCGGCCTCCTCGATGATCGCCCGATGCTCCTCGGGACCGGCATTGAGGACCGCCCCCACCCGGCCCTGGCCGACGATCACGTGCTGGTGGCGACCAATGCCCCCGTCCGAGAGCAGTTCCTGGATATCCAGCAAGCGGCAGGGGGTCCCGTTGATCTCGTACTCGGAGCTTCCGTCACGGTGGAGGCGCCGGGTCACCGTGATCTCCGCCAGATCGATCGGCAGCGTGCCCGATTCGTTGTCGAAGGTGAGTGACACCTCGGCGCGCCCGTGGGCGGGGCGGAGCGCGGTCCCCGCAAAGATCAGGTCGTCCATCTTCTCGCTGCGGAGCACCTTGGTGGCCTGGGTTCCCAGCACCCAGGCGATGGCATCGACCAGATTGGATTTGCCGGAACCGTTGGGTCCGACCACGACCGTCACACCCGGCTCGAACACGAGCCTGGTCCGGTCGGCAAACGACTTGAAGCCGACGAGCGTAAGTGTCTTGAGATGCACCGGTTCCCACACCCTATCACCCGAATCACACCGGTGGGATTCACTCTAAGGGGCCGCTCAGGCCCTGATTTCGAAGCCCGCCATACCCGCCGGCACCGCCGCTTCGGACACGACTTCGGACACCCGGGCGCCGCCCGGCCCCTCCCGCAGCCAGTCCGCCAGCGCCTCGATCCGCTCGATGTCCGCCTCGGCCCACACCTCCACGGAGCCGTCGGGGAGATTGCGCACCCACCCCGCCACTCCCAGGCGCCCGGCGGCCGCCGCGGTGGACCAACGGAAGCCCACACCCTGGACCCGGCCCCGCACGATGAAGTGGCGCGCCGTCACCATCGGATCACCCGGCGTTCTCCTCGGCGAGCACCTCCAGGTACGCCGCCACGGCATCCCGATGCCGGGGGCACAGGAACGAGGCTGCTCCCCCGAGCACTCCGCCGACCAGCATTCCCTCCCGTTCACCCGCCGCTCCGGAGGCTATCTCGTCCATCGACACGCCGCTGATCCCGAACAGTTCGGCGAATTCGGCGACCACCGCCTCCTCCGGCGACCCGCCCCCATCGAGCACGGAGCACACGGCCCTCCCGGCCGCCACCAGATCGTCTCCGGTGAGATCCTCGTCGAGTTCCGGGGCGACCGCCGCCACCGCCGCCAGGTAGCGCACCTCGGGGTCGGCCACCTCCCATGCCCGTGCCGCGGCGGCATCGACGGCTGCCGGGCACACCGTCAGCGCCCCTTCCGCCAGGACGACCGCCATGATCCGATCGTCCACCGCCTCCCCGGGTGGGGCATCGACCCCTTCGAGGAAGGCGAGCACCTCGGCATCGGGGTCCGATGAGGCGGCGAGGTCATCACACAACTCGATCACCAGGGCGGCGACCTCATCGTCTCCGAGTCCCTCGAAGCGGGTGCCCTCGATGGCGCGCCGGGCCGAGAAGGCGTAGTCGCTCGCCGAAGCCACCATCGGATCGGCAGTCGTCTCGGGGGCGGCGGCGTCCCCACACGCCGCCACCAGCACGACGGCGGCCGCCAGTCGGGCAACCCGGGCGCTCATGCCTGGCACTCCGGGCACCAGAACGTGCTCCGCTGCCGCAGCACCGCCCGCCTGATGGGAGTCCCACATCTCCGGCACGGCCGGTCCTCCCTCCCGTACACCATCAGCCTGGACAGGTAGTCCCCCGCCCGACCGTCGGGCAGCAGGTAGGCGAGATCGTCGAGGCTGGTGCCGCCGTGGCGCAGTCCGGCCTCGAGGATCGGGCGGATGGCGCCCCGCAGTCGCTTGACCTCGTCCCGCTCCAGCGATCCGGCCCTCCGGGAGGGGGCGATGCCCGATCGGAACAGCACTTCGTCGGCATAGATGTTGCCGAGGCCGGCGAGAAAGGCCTGATCGAGCAGCAACGGCTTGATCGGCACGGCCCGCCCTTCCATCCGTGCGCGGAGGACGGCCGTGGTCGGCAGGTCGTCCAGCGCATCGGGTCCCAGTCCTGCCAGCGAGCCTGCGGCCATCTCGTCGGGCAGGAACGCCGCCACGAATCCGAAGGTCCGCGGATCGACCATTCGGCACTCGGTGGCGTCGTCGAGTCGGATCACCACGTTGGTATGGGGATCCTCGGGATCGCCGGCGACGGCAAGACGGACGCTCCCCGACATCCCCAGGTGAGTGACCCAGGTGACATCGGTCGACAGCTTCGCCAGCAGGAACTTGCCGTGCCGATCGATCTGCTCGATGCGACATCCGATCACCCGGTCGGCGAAGTCCCCCGGCCGGGCTTGTCTGCGAACCATCCGCAGCCTGCGGATGGAGACGGCGGTGATGGTGCGGCCCTCCAACGCCGGGACCAGGAAGCGGCGAGTGGTCTCGACCTCGGGGAGCTCAGGCATCGGGGTCGGCGCCGATGGCGTCGAGAGCGGCCCGAGCGGCTTCCTGCTCGGCCCGCTTCTTGGAGGTGCCGGTGCCCCGGCCGAGGATCTCCCCGTCGCAGGCGACGGTGGCATCGAAGTACCGCTCGTGGTCGGGGCCGAACCCCTCGGTCTCGTATTCCGGGAGCCGGCCGTCGAGCGCCAGCGCCTCCTGCAGCCGGGTCTTGAAGTCGAGCACGCCGGGGGCGGCCGCCCGCTCGCTGAGCAGTTCGTCCCAGTGGCCCAGGACGAATCCCCGGGCCGCTTCGAGGCCGCCGTCCAGGAAGATCGCTCCCAGCACCGCCTCCATGGCATCGGAGAGGATCGACGGCTTCGCCCTGCCACCCGAGGCATCCTCCCCCCCGCCGAGCAGGAGGTGCTCGCCCAGGTCCAGAGAGGCCGCCATCAGCGCCAGCGAGGCCTCGTCCACCACCTCGGCCCGGGCCTTGGCCATCTCCCCCTCGGGGAGTCGGTAACGCCGGTACAACTCGTCGGCCACCACCAGGCCGAGCACCGCATCCCCCAGGAACTCGAGCCGCTCGTTGGATTCCTCGCCCTCGACCTCCGAAGTGTGGGACCTGTGGGTCAGCGCCAGCTGCAGCAGGCCGGGATCCGAGAAGACATGCCCGAGCGCATGCTGCAAAGAGGACCGGCCGTCATCCATCGAGGCCGGCCTCGATCTTGCCGAGCAGTCCCTGCTCCCACCCGTCGGCGGCCATCTCGAGGGCGTTGCCGATGGCGACCCGCGATGAGGACCCGTGAGCGATCACCACCGTCCCCCTGACGCCCACCAGATGAGCGCCGCCGTGGGCCTCGGGGTCGAGCCGGGCTCGCACCGCCATCAGTCTGGGCAGCACCAGGCCCACCGCCGCTTGGAAGGCCGGATCGTCATCGGCGCTGAGAGCCTCGAGCACGTCCCGAGCGACCACCCGGGCGGTGCCCTCCACGGTCTTGAGCAGCACATTGCCGGTGAAGCCGTCGGTGACGACCACGTCCGCCTTGCCGTCGGCGAGGTCGCGGCCCTCGATGTTCCCGACGAAATCGATCGGCATCCGGCCCAGCAGGGCGTGTGCCTCCCTCTCACCGGCGCGGCCCTTGCCGGGCTCCTCACCGATGTTGAGCAGGCCCACCCGCGGCGACGAGCAGCCCAGGTAGATCTCGGCGAGCACCGAGCCCATCACCCCGAACTCCGCCAGCGTGGACGGCCTCACCTCGAGGTTGGCGCCGATGTCCAGCACCACCGCCGGGCTGCCCATCGGGAAGATCGTCGCCAGGGCGGGACGCGACACTCCCTGGAGCCTGCCGATCACGATGGCAGCCGCCGCCAGCGCGGCACCGGTGGACCCCGCCGACACCATCCCCTGCACCTCGCCCTCGGAGACCAGGCGGGCCGCCACGGTCACCGAGGCGCCCTTCTTGGCCCGGATCGCCGACCCGGGGTCGTCGCCCATCGCCACCACCTCGGGAGCGTGGACGATGGGCAGCTCGGATCCGGCGGCGGCCAGTTCGGCTTCGAGTTGGGAGCGGTCGCCGACCAGGACGACGTCGATGCCTCTGGCGGCAGCGTCGAGTGCGCCCAACACCGTCTGGTGTGGGGCGTGATCGCCTCCCATGGCGTCCAGCGCGATGCGCGCCGTCATGGGGTTCGCCTCAACCCTGCGAGACGACCTCGCGGCCCCGGTACGTGCCGCACTCGGGACACACCCGGTGAGGGAGCTTCTCGGCATTGCACTGCGGGCAGCGCGAGGTCCGGGGAGCACTCACCTTCCAGACGGCCTTGCGGCGCCGGGTGCGGGATCGGGACATTTTCTTCTTGGGGACCGCCATGACGCGCTCTCCTACGGTTCGAGCAATTCGCGGAGCCCTGCAAACGGAGAAGACGAATCCTCGTCGTGCCCCGGGCAGGCGCCCGTATTCAAGTCGGCTCCGCACCGTCCGCAAAGTCCCAGACAGTCGGGGCGGCAGGTGGGGAGCAGCGGAAGGGCCAGTACGACCGCATCGCGGACCGGATTCTCGAGGTCGGCGACCTCGCCGTCGAGGGGGTAATCGGCGTCCCGGCTCGACTCGATCATCTCGCCGAGGGGGACCTCGATCGTCTCCTGCCAGGTGGCGTTGCACCGGTGGCAGGCGTGCTCGGCCACCGCAACCGCCTTCCCACTGGCATACACGCCGCCCGAGGCGCCCTCCAGGGAAACCTCGACGAGGAGGGGCTGGTTCGGGACGAGCCGGCTCAGTTCCACTCCCCAATCGACCGGCGCCGACAGCTCCTCGACGCGCCGTTCACCGGTCCTGTGGAGCAGGTCCGACACGACGATCCGAAAGGGAGAAGAGGGGTGGCCCACGGCGCCGGATTCTAGCCGTGGCCTATCCGTCGTCCTCGGGTGACCCGTAGCGCGGCCGGGTCTGGTGCAGCTCGGCGCGGGAGTGGCGCACCTGGGACAGCAGGTCGGCGAGGACCCCCTCGGTCTCGGCGAGCGTCTTCTCGCTGTAGTCCTCCGACTCCAACCGGACCCTGGTCGCCTCCGCCTCCGCCCTCCTCACCAGAGCGTTGGCCTCCTCCACCGCCTCCCTGACGATGTACGACTCGCCGACCAGCTCGTCGGAGCGCTCCCTGGCTCGATCCAGCATGTCCCTGGCGGTCTCGTTGGTCCGGGCGACGAACGACTCCCGCTCCCGAACCATCCACCTGGCGGCCCGCAGTTCGTCGGGGAGCTCGTCGCGGAGCCGGTAGAGCATGTCGATCAGCTTGGCCCGATCGAGCATGACGTTGTTGGACAGCGGGACGGTGCGGGCCCCTTCGACCGCCATCACCAGTTCGTCGACCAGCTCGAGCAGTTCTCCCAATCGGGGGGGAACCTGCACGGCCTCGGGCTGCTGCTGCTCTTGATCACTCATGGGCCATCCGCTCCTTCAACGCCGCGGCCACGATCGGCGGCACCAGTTCGTCCACGTCGCCCCCCAGCATGGCGACCTCCTTCACGAGCGACGAGGAGAGGTAGCCCAGCGACGGGGCGGTTGCCACGAACATCGTCACGATGCCCGACAGGTGCCGGTTCATCTGGGCCAACTGGAGCTCGTAATCGAAATCTGTCATCGCCCGGAGGCCCTTGACGATCACCTCGGCCCCCACCTCGCGGGCACAGTCCACCAGCAGTCCTGCAAAGGCGACACACTCGACGTGCGGCCACTCGGCGCAGGTTTCCCGCAGCATGGCGAGCCGCTCCTCCGACGTGAACATCGACTGCTTGGATGGATTGAGGACCACCCCGACGACGACCCGGTCGTACAGGCCGGCGCAGCGGGCGATCACATCGAGATGCCCCTTGGTGGGAGGGTCGAAGCTTCCGGGAACCAGGGCGGTGGTCAACGATCCTCCTCGATCACGAAACGGGTGATCTCCGTGTCGCCGTAGCGGCGGCAGTCCACCAGTGCCAGCCCCGGGACCCCGGGGATCCCGCTCTCGGCTCTCCGATGCACCACCACCACACCTCCGACCCTCAGCCGGCTCAGCACCTTGCCGAGGACCTCCTCCACGGACGCTAGCGGGCAGTCGTAGGGGGGGTCAACGAACACCAGATCGAATCGGTCCCGGGTCGCCTCCAGAAACGGCCCGACGTCCCCTGCCACGATCTCGCCGCCCAATCCGACCGCCGCCACGTTGTCGCGCAAAGAGGTGACGGCCCGGCGCCCCCGCTCGACGAAGACGACCCGGGCCGCTCCCCGGCTCAGCGCCTCCAACCCGATGCTGCCCGACCCGGCGTAGAGGTCGAGGACCTCGGCGCCGGGCACCAGCGCCCCCAGCGAAGAGAACAGGGCCTCGCGCACCCGGTCCATCATCGGCCGGGTTCCCTCGCCGGGCGCCCGCAGCGTGCGGCCCTTGGCCGAGCCTGCGATCACCCGCATCGGACGCTCACGAGATCATCAGCCACTCGGCCTCACCGCCCAGCAGTGCCTGCAACTCGGCGGCGACCTCGGGGTGCCGCTGCAGGTCGGGGTCGTCGGCCACCAACCCGAACGCTTCGCGCCGGGCCACGATCAGCGTCTCCGTGTCCTCGAGGATGTCGGCCAGCCTCAGGTCGGGCATCCCGGCCTGCCTGGCTCCGAACACCGTGCCCTGCTTGCGAATCCGCAGATCCTCCTCGGCGAGGCGGAACCCGTCGGTGGTGGCCAGCATCGCCGCCAGGCGCTGCTCGCCCTCGGGGGTGGTCGGCTCGGCCACCAGGACGCAGGTCGAGGGGTGCTCGCCGCGCCCGACCCGCCCCCGCAGTTGATGCAACTGGCTGAGCCCGAACCGGTCGGCGTCCTCCACCACCATCACCGTGGCATTGGTGATGTCGATGCCGACCTCGATGACGGTGGTCGCCACCAGCACGTCGATGTCCCCGGCCCGCATCTCCGCCATCACCGATTCCTTGTCGGCCGACCGCATCTGGCCGTGGAGCAATCCCAGCCTGAGGTCGGGGAACACCGCCTGAAGCCGCTCGTACTCGGCGGTGGCCGAGGCCACCTGCAGCTTGACGCTGTCCTCGACCAGTGGGCAGACCACGAACGCCTGACGGCCCGCCGCCACCTCGGTCCTGATCAGGTCGTAGATCGGCCCCATCTCGCCCGCAGAGGCCCCGATGGTGCGGACCTCCTTCCTGCCGGCCGGCATCTCGTCGAGGACCGACACGTCGAGGTCGCCGTACAGCGTCATCGCCAGCGTGCGAGGGATGGGAGTGGCCGTCATGATCAACAGATCGGGCTGCGGGCCGTCGGCCTTGTCGCGGAGGCCCACGCGCTGATGGACTCCGAAGCGATGCTGCTCGTCGACGACGGCGATCCCGAGCCGGTCGAAGCCGACTCCCTCCTGGATGAGGGCATGGGTCCCCACCACCACGTCCACCGTCCCCGCCGCCACCGCCTCGATGACTCCGGTCCGGTCCTGAGAGCTCCCGGTCAGCAGCGCCATCCGGACCCCGACCAGCGCCGCCAGCGGGGCGAGCCCCAGGTAGTGCTGCTCGGCCAGCACCTCGGTCGGCGCCATCACCGCCCCCTGGAACCCGCCCTGCACCCCGGTCAGCAGGGCGGCCATGGCGACGATGGTCTTGCCCGACCCCACCTCGCCCTGCAGGAGGCGATGCATCGGATGGGACGAGGCCATGTCGTGCTGGATCTCGCCGATGACGCGGCGCTGGGCTCCGGTGAGGGTGTAGGGGAGCGACTCGATGAACGAATCCACCAGACCGGCGCCGAGGACGTGCTCGATGCCCTCCTCCTCCTCGATCTGACGATGCTTGCGGATGGCGAGGGCCACCTCGAGGCGGAACAACTCGTCGAACACGAGCCGTTGCCGGGCGGGCCCGATGGCATCCATCGTCTCGGGAAAGTGGATGTCGAAGAGGGCGGTGTCCCGATCACAGAGCCCGAGACGCTCCCGCATCTCGGCAGGCAGCGGGTCGGAGACCGGTCGGGCCCTGCTCAGGGCGTTGTGGATCGCTCTCCTCAGCCACCCGGGACCGACCCCGCCGGCGCTGGGGTGCACCGGCACTACCCTGCCGGTGATCAGCGACTCGGCGGGTCGGTCGAGCACGTCGGCATCGGGCGACTTCATCTGCAGCCTGCCCCGAAAACGCTCGATCCTGCCGGAGAGCGCCACCTCGGACCCCTCCGTCAACTGGCGGGCCCGGAACGGCTGGTTGAACCAGACCGCAAACAGGTAGGAGGCGCCGTCGAAGATCGTCGCCTCCACGATGGTCATCTTCGCCCGGGGGCGTCGGACGGCGACCTTCTTGACCGTCCCGATGGCGGTGACCTCCTCGCCGACGGGGAGTTCGGCCAGCGGGGCCAACAGCGAGCGGTCGATGTAGCGGCGCGGGGTGTGCAGCAGGAGGTCGGCGACGGTGGCGATGCCGGCCTTGCGGAGATCGGCCCCGCGGGCGCCGGAGAGCCCCTGGACCCGCTCCACCCCGATGCCGGTCAGGTAGGCGAGACTGCGCCCGTCGCTCACTCGGACCCGATCAGATAGGGGTAGAGCGGCTGCCCGCCGGCGGCGACATGGAGGGTGACATCGGGCCGCTGCTCGGCCAGCCAGGCGGCGGCGGCCTCCGTCACAGCGGGCCGGGCGCCGGAGCCGGTGAAGAGGGTGACGATCTCGTGGCCGGGACCGACGACGGCCTCCATCAGGGCGATCAGCGCCTTGCGTTCGGCCTTCTCGGCCCTGGCATCGACCCGGGCCCGCATCCGGCGCTTGCCGAACAGCCAGCCTTCGATCCGGCGGCCCCAGACCGTCCCCCGGTGGGCGGGGACGATCACCTCGACGGTTCCGTCCACCAACCCCAGCCAATCCCCCTCGGAGATGGTCCCTGCCGGGGTCCTGGCATCCCGCACCGCCCGGGTCATCTCGCCCGAGGTGAGCGCCGCCGCCGCCCGGCCCATGGCCCCTGCGGTGACGCCGGCATCGGAGTGCGGCTCATAGGCGATCAGGGCGGCGATCCCCTGCAAGATCGATCGGGTGGGGACCACGTGGATGGTCTTGCGGGTCAACGGGTCCAACTGCTCGGCGGCGGGCACGACGTTCTTGTTGTTGGGCAGCACGATCACGGTCTTGGCGGGCGCCGCCTCCACGGCGGCCAGCAGGTCTCCGACCGAGGGATTGATCGTCTGTCCCCCGACCACCACTCCCTGGACGCCGTACTGGCGGAACATCTCGATGATCCCGGCGCCGGCGGCCACCGCAACCACCCCGACCTTGGCCTTGCGGGCATCGGGGAGCGGTTCGAAGAGCGGCCGGCCGTGGATCTCGTCGGCGGCGGCCTGCTCTGCCAGATCGGTGATCCTGATGCGGTGAGGGCGTCCCTCGGCGATGCCGGCCTCGATGGCGGGGCCGATGTCATCGGTGTGGATGTGGCAGTTCCAGGCCCCCTCTCCGCCCACGACCACGATCGAGTCGCCGACACCGGCCCAGGCGGCCTTCAGTCGGTCGCCGGCGCCATCCGCCCCGTCGAGCAGGAACATCACCTCGTAGCGGAGGTAGGCGACCGAAGCCTCCCGTTTCCCATCGCTGCGCTCCCGGCGGGGCAGGTCGGCCTCGGCCGACAGCAGGTCGGCGGGCAATGGAGGAGCGGCGCCGGTGACTTCTTCGAGCAGCGCGGCAAACAACAGCAGCAACCCGGCGCCGCCGGCATCGACCACGCCGGCCTCGGCGAGGACCGGGAGCAGATCGGGCGTCCTGCGCAGCGATTCCTCGGCCACCCGGTAGGCGGCCGCCAGAGTCTCCGGCAGGTCGCCGGCATGAAGATCGGCGATGGCCTCGGCCGTCTCCCGCAACACCGTCAGGATGGTTCCTTCCACCGGGCGGCCGACCGCCTCATAGGCGGCCTCGGCTGCCCTCCCGATCGCCTCGGAGAACCCGCCGGCATCGAGTCCCTCCCGGCCGTCCAGCGTGGCTGCGATCGCCCGCAGCACCTGCGAGAGGATGATGCCGCTGTTGCCCTGGGCGCCCATCAGGGACCCGTGGGAGATCGCCTCGACGAGTTGTCCCATGTCGGAGGCCTTGTGGGATCGCTCGACGACGGCTTCCATGGTGGCGGCCATGTTGCTGCCGGTGTCCCCGTCTGGGACCGGATAGACGTTGAGGCGATTGAGCGCTCCCTGCTGCTCGCGCAGCAGGCCGAGGTAGCGCCGCAGGGCACCCTTGACGGCAGGAACGCCCAACTCTGGGTTGATGGCCACGGTGCCCGGGAGTATACGAGGGCAGTTGGTCGGCAGCCCTGCCACGCCCCACTCGGCGGCCCGGCCGGGACATCCGGCGCGGCGGGGCGGTTGGAGTGCTGGTGAACCGCCGTCTGGCGTCCCCCACCTGCGGTGGTATCCTTCCGCCCGCTCGTCAGGAGGTCTCCATGTCCTATCGCTGCGAGGTCTGTGGCAAGGGGCCATGGGTCGGCAAGCAGGTCAGCCACTCTCACCGCCGGAGCAGCCGTCGCTGGCTGCCCAACATCCAGCGCGTCCGGGTGAGGCACGGCAGCAACTCGAAGCGGGTTCGCATCTGCACCTCCTGTCTCAAGGCCGGCAAGGTCGACAAGGTCTAGCGCCGTGCAGGGAGTGGTCAAGGTCTACGACCCCGCCACCGGTTTCGGCACCATCCTGCTCGACGACGCCATCACCGAGATCCTGCTGTCCCCCGGCGCGCTCAAGGGGAGCATCTTCCGCACGCTGCGCCAGGGCCAGCGCATCGTCTTCGAGACCCGCCGGGAAGGCGATCGCACCTACGCGACGTCGATCCGCCTCGGGTCCGACGGCGCTTAGCCGGCCACCCACTCGTCCTGCGACTCGTCCTGCGACGCCCGGTGCCGCTCCCACAGGTGCTCCAGCACCATCTGGATCCCATCGACGGTGCGCTCGGCGCGCAGTGAGTGGAGCGCATCGAACCCGTGGGTCGCACCGGGTATCTCGGCCAGGCCGACCGGAACCGGGCCCTCCGCCCTGAGTGCTGCGGCGAGGCGCCGGGATTCGCCCGGCCTCACCAGCGAATCGGCACTGCCGTGCACGATCAAGAACGGGGGGCGGTCGGATCGGGCCGCCCGCACCGGCGCCGCCGCATCCCACAGGGCGGGCTGCTCGGCCGGTTCGGCCTTCAGCACATAGCGCGACAGATACGGCCACTTGGGTCGGGTACCCGAACGATCCAGCAGATCGTGGACGCCGTACAGCGGCACACACGCCTGCACCGCCGTGTCGGCGTCCTCGAACCCCGGTTGGTACTCGAGCCGGTCGGAGGTCAGGGCGGCCAGCGCCGCCAGCTGGCCGCCCGCCGAGCCGCCGGTGATCGCCAGGAACGAAGGGTCCGCCCCGTGCTCACGGCCGTGGCGGCGTATCCAGGCGATTGCCCGCTTCACGTCGACCAGGTGGTCGGGGAAGGTGGCACGGGGACTGAGCCGATAGGAGATCGAATACACCACCCACCCCGCCGCCGCCATCCTGTGCACCAGGGGGCGGGCCTGCTGGTCCCGCCTTCCACCGGTCCACCCGCCTCCGTGCACCTGGAGGAGCACCGGCCGCCCTCCGCCCCCGCCTGCGATCGAGAACCGATCGAGACGATGAGCGGGGTCGGGCCCGTAGCCGGCATCTCTGACCACTTCGATCGATCCCGGGGGCGCCGGATAGGGGCGCAGCATCCTCGTCCAGCGGGCCGGAGGCATCCGAACCGGGTGCCCGGTCGCCTCGGCGACCGCCGACTCGAGCACCCGACGGGTGCCGAGCCCTCGCAGGTGGTTGACCGCCAGCAGCACGATCGACACCCCCAGGAGTGCCAACCCGGTGCGGCCGGCCCAGCCGCCCGCCCACCCCGCCCACCAGAAGCCGGCCGCCAGCAGCAGTTGGCCGGAGGCGTGGAAGGGGGCGAGTTCACCGGTGAGGAGGGCCGGGAACCACCACGGGCCGAAGCGGCCCCGGGTGGTGCGGACCGCATTCCACCCGAGGGCCGCCGCCACCACCGACAGCATGAGGAGCAGGAGGGACATCGGCGGGAAGTATCGGCGCTTCCGGCAATCGGCGCCAACCCGGCCAGAAGGCCGATCCCGGCGGTAGAGTCCTACCAACGCACCCCATGAAGGAGTGACAGGTGGTCGAAGCCTATGTGCTCATCCAGACCGAGGTCGGCAAGGCTGCCCAGGTAGCCCGCGAAGTGGGCAAGATCCCGGGCGTCAAGGTGTCCGAGGCCGTCACCGGCCCCTACGACGCCATCGTCCATGCGATGTCCGACGATGTCGACTCGCTCGGCAAACTCGTCGTGGCCCGCATCCAGTCGGTCGAAGGCATCACCCGCACGCTGACCTGCCCGGTCGTCAAGCTGTAGAGGCTGGTCGGCGGCTGCGAGCACCCGAGTTGTGGCGCGCCCGATTCAGGCTTCCAGGGCCAGGCTCACCAGTTCGTCACACAGATCCGAGTAGGGCATCCCGGTGGCGGCCCACATCATCGGGAACATCGATTTGGGAGTGAACCCCGGCATCGTGTTGATCTCGTTGATGACGAACCCGCGCCCGTCCTCCTCGTAGAAGAAGTCGACCCGGGCCAGACCCCGGCACTCCAGGGCGGTGAAGGCGCGCCCGGCCAGCTCCCGCACCGCCGCGGTGGCAGGCTCCGACAACGGGGCCGGCACCAGCAGGGTGGTGGCGTCGTCCTGGTACTTGGCGTCGTAGGTGTACCAACCGGCCACCACGATCTCCCCGGGAAGCGAGGAGCGGGGCCCCTCGAGAACGGCCACCTCGATCTCGCGCCCCCTCACCTCCTGCTCCACCAACACCTTGTCGCCGTGCCGAAGTGCTTCGAGCACCCCGTCCTTGAACGAACCGTCGTCGTCGGCGCGGGAGATTCCCACCGATGAGCCGAGTTCGGCGGGCTTGACGAACACCGGATAGCCCAATTCGGCGCGGACCTTGGCGGTGATCCCGGCCGGATCGTCTGAGAAGCCTCCGGCGCGGATGGTGACGAACGGGCTGATGGCGAGGCCGGCATCCCGGAACAGGCGCTTGGCGATGTCCTTGTCCATCGCGACCGCCGATCCGACCACTCCGCTGCCCACGTAGGGCACACCGGCCATCTCGAACATCCCCTGGACGGTGCCGTCCTCGCCGTAGGGGCCGTGCAGCACCGGGAAGGCGACATCGAAGCGGTGCCGATCGGCCCCCGCCCGCAGCACACCAGAGGGCATCTCGAGGAACGCCTCCCGGCCCTCGGCCACCAGGGGCCGCTCGACGGGGTCGGCGAGGCGCCACGACCCGTCCCGGCGGATGCCGACCGCCAGGACCTCGTGGCCCTTCTCCGTCAGCGCCTCCACCACCGCCACGGCGGACACACACGAGACCTCATGTTCCTCGGAGCGACCGCCGAAGAAAACAACAACCTTTGCCATTCGAGGGAGATTACCGGTTTGAGCCCGTCCGGCCCGCTCGCACATCCCCCGCACTCGACGGCGGCCCTTGCCTGGGCGGCGTTGGGCTGGCTGGCGGCCGGCATCGCCCTTGGTCTGGTCGTCGCCGGGAGCCATCCTCCCGCCATCGGGATTCCGGTAGCCATCGGGTGCGGTGCGGCCGCCGCGATCGCATCGAGGCGCCGACACCCGGCACGCTCCATCAGTGGGGATGCTCCCACCCCCGGGGAGGAGGTCACGGCAGCCACCGTGGCGCTCGGCAAGGCCATGGCCGATCTCGACCACCCCGACCTCGCCCTGCAGGAGATGCTCAGAGAGGTGGCGGCCACCGTCGGATCCCGCACCATCCTGTTGCTGGTCCTCTCCGACGCAGGCGCCGTACTCACCCTCGACCACCGCATCGTCGACGGCGACGCCGCCTCCGAGCCACCAGGTGTCTCGATGGGGGTCGCCGACAGCGGCCCGCTCCGGATGGCCCTCGCCTCCGGCGTCCCGGTTGCCGCACTCGCAAGCGCAGACGAGCCCGGCCCCTGGAATCGCCTGGCAGCCGCCCACCAGATCCAGTCGGCAGCCATCGTTCCACTGACCGCCGCAGGCTCCCAGATCGGCCTGCTGGTCGTCGCAGCCTCCGGCACGACCGTGCCCAGGGCCGACCTGCTGCGACTGCGCAGGCTGATGCCGGTCGCCGCCGCCGCCATCGGGGCGATGCTGCGACTCCAGCAACTTGCCAGGACGACCGCCCAATCGGCCCGATCGGCCAGGTTCCGCTCCGATTACGCCTCCGTCGTCGGCCACGAACTGCGCACGCCGCTGACCACCATCCTCGGAGTGGTCAAGACCCTCACCCGGCCGGAACTGGCGCCTGAGAGCGCCGATGCCCGCGATCTCCTCGAGATGGCGTGCGTTCAGGGCGACCGCCTCAAGCGACTGGTCGAGGACATGCTGGCCATCAACCAGTTCGACGGCGGCGGGATCTCGATCCGCAGCGAACTGGTGTCGCTCCCCGACATCGTCGAGCGGGCGATCGATGCCGTGTCGGGGGCCAGGGGCCTCACGACGGTCCGCATCCAGGATCTTCTCCCACCGGTGGTCCTCGATCCCGAGCACACCAAGCGCGTCCTGGTCAACCTGCTCGCCAACGCCGTCAAGCACGGCGAGGAGTCCCCCATCGAAGTAGAGGTTGGGGTGGACAGGGCCCAGCTGGTGCTGACGGTGGCCGACCACGGGCCGGGACTGCCGACGGCGACCGCCGGTCGAGCCTTCGACGCGTTCACCCAACTGAAGCGCATCGAGGTCGATGCCTATGGGGGTGTCGGATTGGGGTTGTCGGTCAGCCAGGGCCTGGTGGCGGCCATGGGCGGCGCCATCCACCACCAGCCCACTGCCGGCGGCGGGGCGACCTTCGTCGTCAGACTGCCCTTCAAGCCCCACCCGGCCCCCCGCCCCGGGATCTAGCCGTTCGACTAGCCGTCCGGTGAGACCGCCTGGGCATGGAAGCCGCCGTCGACGTGGACGATCTCACCCGTGGTGCTCTTGGCCCAATCCGAGAGCAGCACCGCCACCATGCGAGCGACGGGATCGGGGTCGGTGACGTCCCAGCCGAGTGGGGCCCGTCCCCCCCAGACCCTCTCGAACAGCCCGAAGCCCGGGATCGACTTGGCGGCCACGGTGCTCAAGGGCCCCGCCGAGACCGCGTTGACCCGCACCCCGTAGGCCCCCAGGTCCCTGGCCAGGTAGCGGGTGACCGACTCGAGGGCCGACTTGGCGACCCCCATCCAGTCGTAGAGGGGCCAGGCCTGGGTGTTGTCGAAATCGAGGGTCACCAACGCCCCGCCCCCGGCCTTCTTCATCAAGGGCAGCAGGCCGACGGCCAGCGTCTTGTACGAGAACGCCGAGGTGAGGAAGGCGGTGGCGGCGCTCTCGGCAGGGGTATCGAGGAGGTTGCCGCCGAGGGCGTCATCGGGTGCATAGGCAATGGCATGCAGCGCGCCGTCCACGCCGCCCCACTTGGCGTCGAGCGCCGACACCAGTGCCTCCATGTCCTCACCCTTGGTGATGTCGAGTTCGAAGATCTCCGGCGGTTGGGGTAGCCGCTGAGCCGCTCGTTCGGTGAGGCGGCGGGCCCGACCGAACCCGGTGAGCACCACCTGGGCGCCTTCCTCTTGAGCGACCCTGGCGGTGTGGAACGCGATCGAGTCGTCCGTCAACACGCCGGTGATGACGAGCCGTTTTCCTTCGAGTAGCACGAGTCCCTCTCTGCGAGCGGCGGTCATCGTAGGCCGCCACGCCTCAACCGGCCACGACCGCCCATGCCCGCAAGCCGAGACCCATGGTGAACAGCAGCACCAGACCCCAGACCAACGCCGCTCTCGAACCGATCTTGGCACGCAGGATGTAGGCGAAGGCCAGGGTGAACAGCACCAGGAATCCGTAGAACAGGTGGAACTCGCTGCCGGGGCGCAGCCCCTGGCCGTAGACCAGGAACCCGAGGCCGACCTGGACCAGCATGGCGGTGACCGCCACCCCGACCCCGATGCGGAATGCCCGATCGGGTTGCCGCCCCAGGACCGCCAGGGTAAGGCCCCACAAGCCGGCGGCGCCGGTGGTCACCACCGCCACCCAGGCCCCGTGGGCATGGAGTGTCCTCATGCACCGCGACGCTAGCGGGCGCCGGCACCGGGAGTTCCCCGCCGGCGGCCTACCCTGGACCCAACGGGAGGATGACGATGACCTGGAGCACACGACCCCGCCTCGCCCTCACCGCCTCACTGGTCCCGCTCGTGGTGGCCGCGCTGCCAGGCGCCGCAGGAGCGGTGACCACCTGCAACGGACTGGCAGCCACCGTGACCGGCGACGACACACCCAACCTCCTCGTAGGGGGTCCCGGGGCCGACGTCATCGTGGGACTCGGCGGCGACGACCGGTTGATCGGCGGCGGCGGCGACGACACCATCTGCGGCGGCGAGGGCGACGACCTCCTCGTCGGCAAGGGGGGCGACGACTACCTCGACGGGGAGGGCGGCACCGACACCACCTCCTATGCGTCGGCACCCGCCGCCGCCACGGTCGATCTCGCGCAGGGGACCGCAACGGGCGGACACGGGTCCGACACCCTGGTCTCGATCGAGTCCGTGATCGGCACCGCCCACGACGATTGGCTCTACGGAGACCCCGGCTCCAACCGGCTGGCAGGGGGCCCTGGGGACGACCACTTCAACGGGCGCGACGGAGACGATGTGATCCTCGGGGGGTCGGGCAGGGACAAACTCGTCGGTGGGCAGGGCTGGGACATCCTGGACGGCATGGCCGGCTCCGATGTCACCTACTACGGCCCGTCCCCGTCGTCCGTCACCGTCGACCTCTCGATCGGAGTGGCCACCGGGGGCCAGGGGATCGATGTCCTCATACGGATCGAACGGGCGACCGGTTCCCACTACGACGATGTGCTGATCGGCTCAGGCGGTGCCAACAGCCTGCTCGGCGGTCCCGGCAACGACCTGCTGATAGGACGGGGTGGCGACGACCTCATCGGCGGGGGCGGCGGGGACGACCGAGTGTCGGGGGGTCTCGGCGATGACGTGTTGCAGGGCGGCGACGGCGCCGACCACCTCGAGGGAGGACCCGGCGACGATCATCTCGACGGCCGTCGCGGCACCGATACCGCCCACTACGGGCGAAGCCCCTCCGGAGTGACGATCGATCTCACCCTGGGGACCGCCTCGGGGGGATCCGGCCTCGACAGCCTCGCCCTCATCGAGAACGCCCGCGGTTCGAGCCATGCCGACGAGATCTCCGGGGACGACGCCGCCAACCTGCTCGAAGGCCGGGGCGGGGACGACACGCTGGCGGGCCGGGGTGGGGACGACACGCTCTGGGGTGGGCCGGGGGACGATTATGCCGATGGCGGTTCCGGCGACGGCGACGCTTGCGCGGCCGAGACGAAGGTGGCGTGCGAGGTGTAGCGACCTCTCGCCTCGGCCTAATGTCGCATCGGCACCCCACGAGGAGACACCAGTGAACCGTCACGCCGTCACCGGAGCCCTGCTGTTCGACGGGACCACCGATCCGCCCCGCCCCGAGCACACGGTGGTGTGGGAAGGCAACCGCATCTCATGGGTCGGCCCCGATGCCGAGGCACCCCTCGACGGGACGGTGGTGGTGGAGGCGAAGGGCGACGCACTGCTGCCGGGGCTGATCGATGCCCATGTCCACCTGTGCCTCGAACCGACCATCGACGGCGTCGACGGAGTGGCCGAAGACCCGATCGAGAGGGTGATGGCGCGTTCGATCGACAACGCCGCCCGCCTGCTGGCGGCCGGCATCACCACCGCCCGCGACCAGGGATCCCGGGACGGGGTGGCGGTTCGGGTCGCCGGGGCGCAGCGCAACGGCGAGATCGTGGCCGCCCGGATCATGGCGGCGGGAAGGGGGATCACCCCGACCGGCGGCCACGGCTGGATGCTCGGCGTCGAAGCCGACGGGCCCGAGGCGGTCCGCGCCGCGGTGGCGGCCGAGGTCGCGCGGGGTGCCGAGATCATCAAGTTGTTCCCCACCGGAGGGGTGCTGGGCTCGGGGAGCCACGGCTTCGACGTCGTGATGACCGCCGCCGAACTGGAGGCTGCCGTCGAGGAGGCCCACCGCCTCGGAGTGCTGGTCGGCGCCCACATCCACGGACCCGAGGGCATCGAGATGGCGCTGGAGGCCGGGATCGACACCATCGAGCACGCCACCGGGATCACCGCCGCTCAGGCGCGCCGGGCCGCCGCCCAGGGGGTGGCGCTGGTGCCCACGCTGACCGGCATCGACGTGCTGCAGGACCGGGCCGATCTGCTCCCTCCCGATCTGCTGGTGAGGGCCCTCGCCGTCGGGGCGGCCCAGGCGGAGGGGATCCGCATCGCCATCGCCGAGGGCGCCAGGGTGCTGGCCGGCACCGACTCGGGCACTCCCTTCAACCCGCCCGGCCTGCTCCCCCGCGAGATGCGGCTGTTGGCCGGGTTGGGAATGGGGAACGCCGGTGCGATCGCGGCGGCGACATCGCTGGTGGCGGACACCCTCCGGATGCAGGATCGAGGCGTGGTGCGAGTCGGTGCGATCGCCGATCTGCTGCTGGTCGACGGAGACCCCCTCGCCGACCTGACCGCCCTGGAGCGGCCCCGCATGGTGGTGCAGGACGGGGCGGCTCGCTGACGACCGGTTCGATCAGCCGGCGCCGAGCAGCTTGCTCTTCTGGGCCTCGTACTCCGCCTCGGTGACCAGTCCGTCCTTGTAGAGCTTGGCGAGGCGCTCCAGGTCGCCCACCGGGGTCACCGCCGGGGCGCCTCCGGTGAGCGCCTTGCTGCGCTCCTCCCGCACCGAGTAGAGCAGGCTTTGGAACTCCTGCGGCGCCGGGATGTCGGCGAACCGGCTCTGGCCCATCTCGCCGGCCGACTCGACGAGCAGGTCGCCGGAGCGGAGCATCCGCTCCAGGATGTTCTGGTTGAACGACACGTCGTTGATCCGCTCCAGAGGGATCTCGACCCCGTGGCGGGCCAGGATGCCCCTGCGGGTGATCAGCCGCTCATTGGTGAGGACGTACCAGGTGAACCACCAGGAGATGAAGGGGTAGAACGCCAGCCGGATCCAGGCAATGCCGGCCACTCCGGTGATGATCCAACTCACCCAGGTGAGCCAGTCGGGAGATTCCGGCATGTACACCCACGACACGACGACGGCCCCGACGAACAGCACCGTCCAACCCACCGGTAGCGCCAGCATCCGCCAATGCGGCCGGAACTGACGGATGACCTTCTCGCCTTCTGACAGCAATCGTTCTGGATATCCCATGGCCTGAATCCTACGCAGTGCGCCGGCTCACCGCTCGCCGGATGACGGGGGTCGGCGGGGCGGACCATCCTCTAGGGTGAGGTCGGCAAACCGGATGGGGGCCCCATGGTCGAGTCGAGCGGACAGATCAACAACCATGCCGGGTTCATGCCGAGCCGGCGAGCCACGTTCCGCGGCTCCAAGCCGAGACGCGAACGCGGCCGGTGCTGAAACGTTTCTGCGGTTTGAGGCGGGTCGAACTCAATCGATCAGTGCAACACCTGGGCGAGTCGGTGCCGGGCTCGTGTGTCGCGGTGTCGTCGATCCCGTGATGTCTCAGGGTAGGTCAATAGCGCAACACCGCCGCGACGACCGTGTCGACGCCCAGCGCATCCGGGTCGGTGACGATGACCGCGCCGTTGTGCGCCAATGTCTCGAACACCGCACGGTCGACCAGATCCTCATCGCTGATCGATCGCGCTTGTGCCACCGAGACGTTGCCTTGCTCGTCGATGCGCCCCCACGTGGGGGCACCGTCGGTGACGAACAGCTGAGCAACGCGGCCATCACGTGCGGCAGCGAGGACTTCAAGGATGGTGTCGGCGGTGTTTCCGGTGCCGACCGCGCTCCGGTATCGAGCGATCGCCGCGGCGGTTGTCGCCGCGATCTGCGGTTGCACGATCTGCCACGCAGCCCGGTGCAGTTCGGCCACCGGACGACGCTCGGCGTTGCCGGCGATGACGTCGTTGGCAACGTTCGGGTACCTGGTCACCGAGCGGTAGATCGGCAGGTAGGAATCGATGCATGCCAGCACCAATGGGTCGCGTGCGTTGCCCAGCGCGTCGATGACACCACGGTCGACAGCTCGTAGGAAACGCTCGATCGCGGCCCGCTCGACCTCACCGCCCATGCCGTGTCCGTGGAACGCCACGTCGCCGCCACCGACCGAATGCGATTGGAGCTGACGTTCGGGGTCCTCGAACGCGAGTGCGGCATCCATCGACTCGGGGATCGACCCGGCATCGAGCCGGGCCATCGTGTACCTGGTCGCTTCGAAGAGCTGCACCGAGTTCTGGGAGACCGCCAATACGAAGCATCGGTCGTCGCCGGACACCGAAGCGAGCAGCGGGCGGACCCGGAACGATCCGGCCACCGTCACCTCCTCCGCCAACGCCAGCGGAATCCGGAAGCTTTCGAACCGGCCCGGTCCGCTGAACACCGCCAGGCCGTCGGATTGGTGCTGCCAGAACGTCGTGTCGTCGACTAGCGAAGACACGGGCGCGAGGATCTCGTCGATGACCTGGCGTTCGGTGCCGGCATCGGCCAACTCCGATTTGGCAGCCTTGACCAGGTTGCGCAATCGCAAGGGATCCTGGGTCGTGGTCTCGGGCCCGAAGCGATGTGTGGACAAGAACAACGAAACGCACGGTCCGTGAACGGAACCCAGCGATGCCACATCATTCATCGAAACCGGATCGATTGAAGCTATGACCTGCTCCGTATTCATGCTCCAGACCTTATCAACCCATTGATTCGCCTGGAGCTGCCGCCATTCGTTGACACCTGAACGCTGAGATCCTTGGGGGCTTTTGGGGAGGGTCAAACATGCCGTCACGTCGGCGGCCGCGCCTGGGTTGACGATGCGGGCCGGAATCCGGACCTGGGGCTGCGGCGAGCGAGCCGCCACGGCGCCCCGAATCGGGACGCGATCGCGATTGGCATTGGGACGTTTCCGCGGTTTGGGGGCGGCACCGCAGGGTCGGGATCCTCGACCGCTCCTGCAAGACTGCCGTTGGGAGGAGTGCGCAACTGCCGCTAGCCTCGGTTGGGGTCCCGGGTCACTGGACCAAGGCGTACCCTTAGTCCAGCAGAAACCCCCAAACTGGAATATGATGCGTACATCATGGTCGTTCTTCCAGAAGACTGGAACAGATGAGTACCCGAGCGGGCCGCTACGTCACCCAGCGGGCGGGCTACGGGGCGTTCGTGCCCCAGCCGCTTCCCCCTGATCCTCCGGTTCGGTGGGACACCGACCTCGTACGTCTGTTGTCGGAGGCGGATCTGGCGGTCGGCAGGCTCGACGGGCTCGCCCGAAGTCTCCCGAACCCGGACCTGTTCGTGGCGATGTACGTACGACGGGAGGCGGTGCTCAGCTCGCAGATCGAAGGCACCCAGTCGAGCCTCGACGATCTGCTGGCGTTCGAGATCGACGCACCCGGCATGGTCCAACCGGTCGACGTGGCGGAGACGATCAACTACGTCAAAGCGATGAATACCGGCCTCCGGTTGTCGGCGGAGCTTCCTCTGTCGGGGCGCCTCATCCGGGCGATCCACAAGGAACTACTAACCGGGGTCCGTGGACAGGAACGTCACCCGGGGCAGTTCCGTACGACGCAGAATTGGATAGGACCGGCCGGCTGCACGATCGACACCGCGACGTTCGTGCCTCCCAGCCCCGATGACCTGGCGCAAGCATTCAGCGAGTTGGAGACGTTCCTCCATGACCGGGCGCTACCACCGTTGGCTCATGCCGGGCTCGCACACGCCCAATTCGAGGCGATCCATCCCTTCCTCGACGGCAACGGACGGGTGGGCCGGCTGCTGATCACGCTGCTGCTCGTCGAGCGAGGAGTGCTCACCCGCCCCCTGCTCTATCTCAGCCTGTTCCTGAAACAGAACCGTTCGGAGTACTACGACCGATTGGGGGCCATCCGCACCAACGGCGACTGGGAGGGCTGGTTGCGGTTCTTCCTCATCGGAGTCGTTGCCACCGCCAACGACGCAGCGCGGGTAGCGGCGGCCATCGCCGACCTGCGAGACGAACACCTCAGGCAGGCGGCCACTCAGGGTTTCGGTCGCTACGGGGTCCCGCTGCTGGATCTGCTTGCCGAGCAGCCTCTCATCACCGCCGCCTATGCGGTCGACCGGCTCAAAGCATCACCCACCACCATCGGGGGGCTGCTAGACAAGGCGACCGGGTTGGGCATCATCGAGGAGATCACCGGTCAGAAACGCAACCGGGTGTACCGCTACTCACCGCTCCTCGATCTGTTCACCTCCGACGAGCCGAGTGATGTGAATATGCCGGAGGAGGTGACCTCGTGAAGCCGGACGAGGCCGCCTTCGAGTCGCACATCGCCGGGTGGCTGGCCGACCACGGCGGCTACACCGCCTGGAAGCTCGGCACCCAGTCGGCCGACTTCAACGCCGGGGTGGACGTGCTCCGCCACGGCGTGGTGTACGCCGGCCACGAGAAGGCCGCATTCGCCCTCGCCCGGTTCCGGCCCGCCTCGGGGCTCAACCCGCTGCTCGCCCAGCGGTACGACGCCAACCGGCTGACCGTCACCCGCCAGCTTCGCTACGAGCCGGGTACCAACAAGACGGTCGACCTCGGGCTGTTCGTCAATAGACAGGGGCAACACCCCCGGACGCGGGAAACCCCGAGGAAGCCTCGGCCGAAGCCTCAACCCTCTCGGGGTTTCCTTCCGAAGTGCCCTCTCGGCCACTCCGATCCCTTCCCGGGCCGAAGCCCGTTCCGGGCGGTTCCTTCCCCCGTCCTCCCCGAACCCGAGGGTCCGAGGTGGCCGTTTCCCTTGCGGGGAGGGCCGGTACCTCCCGTCCTGGTGGTCTCCCACCTCGACGGTGATCTGAAGGTAGAGGTCGGCGCAGCCTGCGTCAAGCCCAGCGGCTGGTTGGTTTTCGCGTCCCAGAGGTTGTTTTCGCGAGCCTCCTGATGCCGCAGCAATAGACGAGGCCCCGAGGAAGCCTTGGCCGAAACCGCAGCCACCTCGGGGCCTCTCCTCCTCGGGTCGCTCCTTGCGAAACGTCCCTCGAAGGGAACCCGTCCCCCGGACCGAAGTCCGGCTTTCGGGCCGTGGCCTCGGAGGCATCCGAGTGAGCCCGAAGGCCCTCTCGGGCGTCTCCCTTGCGGGAGCCTCCTCCGAGGCCGCCTCTCCGTTTCCTTTCGGTCCCGAAGAGGAAGTACCTACAACGTAGAGGGCGCCGCCACCGGCCGTCAACTAGATCGAATGGTCGGTTTTCGCGCCCCAGGGCTTCTTTTCGCGCCCTGGATTGGCGTTCCGAGGGGATGCCCCGGCGGCGGGAGCCCACCCGATCCGCCGTAGTCTGACCGCCATGCGCGACCGGTTGTTCAACCCGGCCTTCGTCCTGGTGTCGGTGGCCAATCTCCTCCAGGTGATGGCGTTCTTCCTGTTCGTGCACCTCCCCGGCTACCTGTCGGATCTGGGAGCCGACGAGATCCAGATCGGCATCGTGATCGGCATCGCCGCCTTCGCCTCCATCCTGTTGCGGCCGTTGGTCGGGCGGGAGATGGACCGGCGGGGGCGGCGGCCGGTCATCCTGGCCGGCAACGTCGTCAACGTGGTGGCGGTCTCCCTCTACCTGTTGGTCGACTCGCTCGGCCCCTTCCTGTACGTGGTGCGGGCGCTGCACGGGATCGGGGAGGCCACGCTGTTCACCGCCCTCTCCACTTACGCCGCCGATGTCATCCCGGTCTCCCGCCGCAACCAGGGCCTGGCGCTGTTCGGGGTGTCGGGCATGATCCCCCTCGCCCTCGGCAGCCTGACCGGGGATCTGCTCCTCCGCCTCGGCGACTACGACCTCCTGTTCACGGTGGCGGCCGGGTTTGCGGCGGCGGCCCTGATCGCCTCGCTGCCGCTGTCGGAACCGCTCGTCGAGGGGGGCGGCGTGCGCACCTCGCATCCGCTGCACATCACCCTGCGGCGGGCTGCGCTGCTGCCGCTGTGGTGGCTCACCGTGGTGTTTGCCATCGCCATCGCCGGGTACTTCACCTTCATCAAGACCTACATCGCCGAGATCGGGGCGGGATCGGTCGGGGCCTTCTTCGCCTCCTATGCGGGGATGGCCGTCCTGCTGCGCCTGGTGGCCGGATGGCTCCCCGACCGTTACGGGCCCAACCGGGTCCTCTTCCCGGCGCTCGGCCTGCTGGCGGCGGGCTTCGTGGTCCTGGCCCTCTCCCCCACCGCCGGCGGCGTCGTCACCGCCGGACTGCTGTGCGGGGCCGGCCACGCCTATGTGTTCCCCATCCTGTTCACGCAGGTGGTGACCAGGGCCGACGCCGCCGAACGGGGCACCGCCATGGCGATCTACACCGGCCTCTACGACGTCGGCACGCTGGCCGGCGGCCCGGCCCTCGGGGCGATCATCGCCACCGCCGGCTACCCGGTGATGTTCGGGGCGGCCGCCGTTCTGGTGGTGGTGGGGACCATCGTGTTCGGCCGGTGGGACCGGGGCCGGGGGATTCCCGGACCCCGCCGCCCCGAACGCGTCCGACCCCCGCGGTAAGGTCCCCCCATGGCATTGGAAACCCTCTCCCCGAGCCGGGCCGGTGACTTCAAGACCTGCCCGCAGCTCTTCAAGTTCCGCGCCATCGATCGGCTCCCCGAGCCTGCCACCGTCTACCAGGCCCGCGGTACCACCGCCCACATGGCCCTGCAGCGCCTGTTCGATCGCCCGGCGGCCGAACGGACCCCCGCGGCCCTCTACGACCTCTTCCGGGAGGCGTGGAGCGAGCTCCGCCTCGAGGAGTACCAGGGCCTGTTCGAGTCGGTCGAGGATGAACGCACCTGGGGCATCGAGAGCCTCGACCTGCTCGCCAACTACTTCACCATCGAGGACCCCACCTCGTTCGACCCCCTCGACCGCGAGCTCGACATGCTCGAGGACCTCGACGGCATCACCATCCGGGGCATCCTCGATCGGATGGAGGAGGTCGACGGCCGCCTGGTCATCACCGACTACAAGAGCGGCAAGGCCCCGCCGGAGCAGTACGCCCTCCCCGCCTTCTTCGCCCTCAAGATCTATGCGCTGCTGATCCGGCGGCGGATCGGCCGTACCCCCGACGCCATCAAACTCATCTACCTCAACGGGCCGACCGTCTACGAGATCCCCGTCAACGACGCTCAACTCGAGGCGATGGATCGCCAGTTGCGGGCGCTCTGGAAGGCGATCAACACCGCCATCGAACAGGAGAACTTCCCACCGCGGCCGGGGCGTCTCTGCGACTGGTGCTCGTTCCAGGACCTGTGCCCGGCGTTCGCCAAGCCGAACGGCGAGCAGGCGGCCGCCGCGGCGGAGGCCTAGGGCCTCGGCTCATGGCAACGGCAACCGAGACCAGAGTCGACCCCGACGGATGGGACACAGCGATCGCTGCCACCGACGGCCCGCAACTGGTGGTGGCGGGGCCCGGTGCAGGCAAGACCGAGTTCCTGGTTCGCCGGGCGCTCCACCTCATCGATGGAGGGGTCCATCCCGAGCAGATCCTCATGCTCAGCTTCTCGAGGCGGGGTGCCGCCGATCTGCGGAGGCGGGTCGCCGAAGGGCTCGATCGATCGCTCACCACCATCCCGGCGTCGACGTTCCACTCGCTGGCCTTCCGACTGCTGGAGGCGTACGGGGTGGGAGGCGCCGGGCCCGGCAAGGTGCCCGCCCTCCTCACCGGCCCCGAGCAAACCGGCCTCGTCGCCGAGCTGCTCGCAGATGAGGCTCCCGGCGACTGGCCGGTCCTCTACCGGGGTTTGCTGCCGACGGCCGGCTTCGCCGACGAGGTCGCCGACTTCGTGCTGCGCTGCCGGGAACAACTCATCGATCCGATCCAACTGGCCGAGAGGGCATCCGGCCGCCCCCAATGGCGGGCGCTGCCCGCCTTCCTCGAGCGGTATCTGGCCGAGCTGCGCAGCCGGGGACGCATCGATTACGGCAGCCTCCAGGCAGAGGCCGTCGATCTCCTCGATGCCCCGTCGATCCGGGAGGCCGTAGCCGAGCAGCACCCCTACGTCCTGGTCGACGAGTACCAGGACACCACCGTGGCCCAGGCGCAGCTCCTGGAGCGACTCACCCGCTCTCGTCGCAATCTGACGGTGGCAGGCGACCCGTACCAGTCCATCTACAGCTTTCGAGGAACCGCCATCACCAACATCGCCGAGTTCCCTGAGGCGTTCCGCGGACTCGACGGCACCCCGGGCCGCCGGCTGGTGCTGACCACCTCGTTCCGGGTTCCCGCCGAGATCCTCGAGGCGGCCGTCCGGGTGACCGCCGGGGGCGACCTGCCCGGGGCGGCCGGGCCGGTGGTGCCCGCCAAGGGGCGGGGGTCGGTGGAGGTGTACCGGTTCGATCAGTTGACCCACGAGGCCGAGTGGATCGCCTCCGAGATCCAGCGGGTACATCTTCGCGACGGCATCCCCTACCGGAACATGGCGGTGCTGGTCCGCAGCACCCGGCACATGCTCCCGGAACTGTCCCGAGCATTGGAGCGGCGCGGCGTCCCTCACGACCCTCCCGACACCCGCCTCGCCGATCACCCCGCGGTGCGCCTGGTCCTCGACTGCGTCCGGGCGGCCACCGGGACCGACCGGGGCGGCGCCGTCAAGCGGCTCCTGCTCGGTCCGCTCGTCGGCCTGCCGCTGTCGGCGATGCGCGACATCCAGCGCGATCAGATCCGCACCGGCGATCCCTGGTCCGAGGTGGTGCGGCGCAGCGTCCCCGGCGGCGAGGCGCTCGCCGGCATCATCGACGATCCCACCTGGGCCGACTCCGCCCCGGCGGCAGAAGGGTTCTGGCACCTGTGGTCGACGCTCCCCCAGTTGGCGGCGGCCGCCACCGATCCGGCCCGGGTGCGGGAGCGGGCCGCCTGGTCGTCACTGGCCCAGGTGCTGGGCCGCCTCGGCGAGCGTGATCCCGCCGCCACCCTCTCCGACTACCTCCGCTGGAGCGAGTCGGAGGACTTCGAGGCGACCCCCCTCCTCGAGTACCGCAGCGGCCGGGACGACCGGCTGACCCTGACCACCCTGCATCAGGCCAAGGGGCTGGGGTGGGATCTGGTGTTCATCGCCGACGCCCGCGAGGGGGTGTTCCCCGACCTCAGGGCCAGGGAGTCGCTGCTCGGCTCCCGCCACCTGTCCGGCTCGCAACCCGAGGACCCCGCCGCATCCGCTCGCGCTCGTCTCCAGGAAGAGATGCGCCTGGCCTACACCGCCATGTGCCGGGCGGCGACCAGGGTGGTGTGGACCTGCACCACTTCGGGGTGGGAGGACGGCCGGGGGGTTCCCAGCAGGTTCCTGTCACTCGTCTCCGGCAGGGACGCCGGGAGCCTGACCTCGCCGGCCGCCCCCGGCGACCCGGCCACCCCACTGGAGGCCGAGGCGTGGCTCCGCAGGATGGTGCGCGACCCCGCCGAGACTGCCCCGCGCCGGCTGGCGGCGCTGGGCGCCCTGACCGGGCCGGGCGAGTGGCGCCGCCGGGAGGCCGCCGCCTTCGCCGGCATGGCACGGCGCGGCCCCGATACCGGCCTCGTCCCTGCCGGGGTGAGCCTCTCCCCCAGCCAGGCCGAGTCCTACCTGACCTGCCCCAGGTTGTATGCCTTCCGGCGCTGGCTCCACGTCGACGGTGGGGGGTCGGTGTACCTCGATTTCGGATCGCTCATCCACGGTGTCCTCGAGGAGACCGAACGAGCCGCCCTGGAACGCGGCGACCGGCACGGCACCCTCGACGAGGCGTTGGCCGCCCTCGATGGTGGTTTCGATCCCGCCGCCTTCGGGGGCAACCCCTGGGCGGCCGCCTGGCATGCCAAGGCCACCCGGGTGCTCACCCACCTGTACGAGGCATGGCCGGGCGGCGGACGGGTGGCGGCCGTCGAGTACCCCGTCGAGATGGAGGTCGCCGGCACCCGGTGGCGGGGCCGGATCGATCGGGTCGAAGTCGAGGAGCAGGAGACATCGGGCCCTCTGCTCAGGGTGGTCGACTACAAGACCGGCACTTCCATGCCCACGGTGGCCGAGGCGGGCAGATCGGTCCAACTCGGGTTCTACATGATCGCCGCCCGGGAGGATCCCCATCTGGCAGGCCTCGGGTGTCCCGGGGCCGCCGAACTGTGGTTCCCCGCCGCCCGGTCCGTCTCGGTCACCACCCGCGCCCTCGACACGGGACGCCTCGACGAGGTCGAGGCACTGATGC
>JAHJML010000296.1 GCA_018821365.1 Actinomycetota bacterium
GCCTGGAGCAGATGTTGGCCGAACCCTCCGACGCGGGCCTGGGCGCGACGATAGACAACTTCTTCACATCCTGGGCCGATCTGGCCAGCGATCCCTCGGCCTCGACCCGCCGGGCGACGGTTCGTGAGCAAGGCCGCATTCTGGCGGATCGATTTGGCAACCTGGCCCGGCAAGTCGAACGTATGCGTACTGAGATCAGCCAGGAGTTGCGGGTCGAGGTCGAGCAGTTCAATCTCACCCTTTCCGAGATCAAGACCATTTCCGGCAGCATTCGCGCGTCCGGGCTGCGCGGGCTTGGGGCCCGAGACCTCGAGGATCGCCGGGATGCGCTCCTCGACGAACTGGCGCGAGTCACCGATATCTCGTACGGCACGAGGGAAGACGGCGACTTCTACCTGCGCGTCGATGGCAAGTTGCTCATGGATGAAAGCACGTTCCGGCCACTGGAGCTGGTCAAGTCCGATGTCGGCGCAGCGGAGTCGAAGTGCAGCTTGCGCATCGGCACCGGGACGCCGGTGGATACCGGCAACGGTTCGCTCGGAGCGCTTTTCGAGCTGCACGACGAGACGTTGCCCGACTTCATGGACAAGATCGACGACTTGGCGAAGACGCTGATCGACAATATCAACGCGATCCACCGCAGCGGCCCCTCACGGGCGGACTTCTTTGCCGGCGATAACGCGGCGTCGATGAGTCTCAGCGCAGATATCGAAAGCAGTCTCAGCGCGATCAATACGTCAACCACCGGTCTGGCCGGCGATAACGATATCGCCCTGGCGATTGCCCAACTCCGGGACGCTGGCATTCTGACCGAGGGGACGGCATCCCCCATCGAGTACTGGAGTGGCGTGGTGGGCCGGGTGGGTGTGATCAGCAGGGAAGCGCAGGTGCAGGAAGAGACCCTGGGCCTCACCAGCCAGGCGCTGGAAGGACGCCGGGAGGAGAGCAATGGGGTCTCGCTCGATGAAGAGATGGCCAATCTCATTCAGACGCAGCAAGTCTACCTCGCCGCCGTTCGCCTGTTCGAAATCGCCGGCGACATGATGGACGTGCTGACAAAGATGTAGTCACAGCCGGACACGCTTCCAGGGAGCGCTAGAAAAGAGGCGAGCCGAACATGCGAGTAACCTCACGCCTGATCTTCGAGCGATCGCTCCAGGGATTGCACCGATCCTGGAGTGACATTGGGGAGCTGCAGGCTCACATCGCGACGGGCAAGCGGATCCACGTGCCCTCGGACGACCCGATCGGTTCGACCCGGGCCATGTCGGCGCGGGCTGGACTGCGAGCGAGCGAGCAATATCAGCGGGCCTTGGATGAGGCGCGCCTGTTCGTCGCCTCCAGCGAGGCGGCCCTGATCGACCTGTCGGATCTCGCCATTGAAGCCCAGACGATCGCCGTTCAACTTGCCGACGATGCGACCGGTGAATCGGGCGCGATCGCCTTGGAAGCCAAACTCAATCAGATGTTGGAGCAGGTCGTCTCCCTGGGAAACACCGAGTATGCCGGCATCCGGATCTTCGGCGGCCATCTAACGAACGCCAACCCCTTTACGGCCACCCGCGACGCCCAGAGCAAGATCACCGGCGTTGCCAAGTCCGCACGCGGAACCGAGGGAAACATTTCCAGGCTCGTCGGAAGGGACGTTCTGCTCACGATCAACCAGACAGGATCCGATCTGTTCGGCGAGGACCTCGAGTTCGTGCAACATCTCGTTCAGTTGCGTGATGCGGCCAAGGTCAATGACACGGAGACGGCGCGGTCCCTGCTCACGGTTCTTGAGGAGGACGGCGACCGTCTCAACTTGGCGTTGGCCACCTCTGGCGGCATCACGACCCGGATGGACAGTTTGAGCGAGCAGCTGGACCGCGAATCGTTGCAGCTGGCGTCGACCCGGTCAGAGCACGAGGATCTCGATATGGCGAAGGCGACCATGGATCTGCAGATCGAGCAGACGATCCTGCAGGCCGCGCTGTCCGCGACGGTCGACGTGCTCAACTTGAGTTTGGTCGACTTCCTGTAGTGAAGGGGGAGGGATGAAGGTCCAGACAAGGCATTGGGGACCCCTCGAGGTCGAGGACAGCTCGTTGGTTCGTTTTCCGGACGGCCTGCTCGGCTTCGAGGACTTGCACAACTTCGCGTTGATCGATGCCGAGGAGTACCGTCCGTTTCTCTGGTTCCTGTCGACGGAAGACCCGGACATATGCTTTGCGGTCGCGGATCCCTTCTATTTCACCACCGCCCCCTACGAACTGTCGCTCTCGCGCGCGGATGAGGAGGCTCTCGAGCTCCATCAGGGAGATTCGATGGCTGTTTTCGTCATCGTGACGATTCGCGAAGAGGGCCGCCGCATCAC
>JAHJML010000268.1 GCA_018821365.1 Actinomycetota bacterium
ATCCACGGCGAGAGTTGCACCATATCCTACGAAGGCGTCGCCGGTAGGCCGAAGTTCGACAACTACTGCACGCAGAGCGAACCGTTCGTGAAACGGTACGTGATCGTGATGGTCGCATCCTCCGGAGAGGTGTTCCCTGCACTGGAGTGACGAGCCCCGCGCACAGCTCGCTCGGCACGGCCGGTCAATCAGTTTGGCGGGAGGTAGGACTTGGCACGCGTATTGAGAATAGTCGTGGCGGCTCTGTCGCTCGGCGTGGCTTATGCCGCCTTCCAGATGGCGGGCTGTTCCCCATCCAACGAACTCGGCGGCATCGAGCTCATCAACGCCGTGCCCGATACCTACATCTCCGGAACGCCGCCGTACCTCCGCGAGACGGACTTCTTCGTGGAATTCTTCTGGTCCGGGAACGACCCCGACGGGCGCATAAACGGTTATCAGTGGAAGATCACGACGAACGGCGCCGACGGCATCAGCGTGAGCGATACCCTGACGGTCGACCCGGCCACGGGCGACACCCTTCATCCGTGGCATTTCACCACCGCGACAGACACCGTCTTCTTCGTCAGCGCGGACTCCGCCAGTTTCATCGACGACTACGAGCTGCCGGAGCACCTGCGGAGATTCTACCAGCCGCATACGATCTTCGTGCGCGCGGTGGACGACAAGGGCGCCGTGGATCCCTCGCCCGCCATGGTCACCTTCACCGCCACGACGTTCGCACCGACGGTCTACCTGACGGCGCCACCGTCGCTGCGCGGCGTCTACCCGGAATCCCAGCCCGTGCCGCCGACATTCCTGGTCAAATGGACGGGCTCCGATCCCGATTTCGAGCTCGGCACGCCGACGAAGATCCGCTACATGGTCAAGAGCGCCCTCTACATCAACACCTTCGGTAGTGAGGTGTACCTGTCGACGAGGAACGAGTATCAAGCCGTCGGCGACACCATCATCACATTCTCAGATCCGGGCTGGAGCGACTGGATACCCTACTTGACGGATCCGGACGCGCGGGCCCAGAGCTTCAGCGCGGACAAGTTGGACGCCCAGGGCAGGCTGAAGCATTACTTCTTCGCGATCCAGGCCCAGGATACAGCTGGAGCCGTCTCGCTGGATCGCAGCTACGGCAACGGGGTGAAGAACTTCTACGTGAACGACGTAGCCTCGCCGATCATCTCCGTTCGCGAAAGATATCTGGGGTCCGCGAGGGGCACGGGTCTGTACGGACGCACCGTGGTGGACATCGCCCAGAACCAGCCCTTGCTCTTCGTATGGACCGGTTCGGCCGAGAGTTACGGCGGCATCGTAGACGGTTTTCGTCACGGTTGGGATGTCGAGGACCTGACCGACGACGAAGATGACGGCTGGGTGACGCAGTTCGGCATGACCGATTCCCACACCCGGTCCGATCTGAAGGTCTTCGATTCCGGTTCCCACGTCCTGACCATCGAGTGCAAGGACAACGCCGGCCTGATGACCAGGTATACCTTCGTGCTGAACGTGGTGCCCGTACCCGACGCCGCGGACCAGTTGCCCTTGCTGCTGATCGACGACGTCCAGGACATCGTGAGCCAGGCCTGGCCCGACCCGAACGGCATACCCTACGACAACGATATCTACCGGGATGGCTTCTGGGAGGAAGTCCTCACGGTCGGCAGCAGCGTCTCGGGCTTCAACGCGTCGCGCGACGTACTCGACAACCAGATCGAGCTGGGCGCCTGGGGCTACCGGGACGTCGTACCGTACAAGAACATAATCTGGACATCGCGTTTCAACCGCCTGTCCTACATCGCCCAGAACTTCCAGGGCCGCTACGTCGAGCAGGGTGAGGGTGAAGACCCCATCCCGGTCGAAGCCTATGTCTGGCTAGACACCTACCAGGCCTACGTCGGCAACATCTTCCTCAACGGCACGGGCGTCATCCGCAACTTCCACATCACGGATTATCAGCTGGTGCTGTGGCTCGCGCCGATCATCTACACCTCCGACGAATCCTACATCAACTGCGCCGACGGCGTCAGGGCCAGGAGTTTCGGGACCCGGGAGGAAGAGGAC
>JAHJML010000026.1 GCA_018821365.1 Actinomycetota bacterium
CTGTTTCCGGGAACTGACGGCTTCGACAACCCCAGTATCCCCTACCAGGAGGGCGTTTTCGCGCACCCCGAACAGCCCATCAGACCACCCGACATGAATGATCGGGGCTAATTGCGCGCGCTCTAACTGCCTGCCAGACCGAAGAAGACCACGATCGCTCGGCCCAGCCTGATCATGTCCTCGTCGGCGAGGCGTCCGACCTGTTCCCCCAATTTGGCGCGGGGCACGGTGGTGACCTTGTCCACCATGAGGCTGCAGGGAATCTGGAGGCCGTTCTGAGCGTCGGGCGCCACCGGGAGCCGAATCAATGGTGCCTCGGCCGGATCGGTGGTGAAGGCGCACACGGTCACCGAGTGTGTCGCATCGAAGCGGTCGTCCTGGATGATCACCACCGGGCGCGGCTTACCGGCATAGCCGCTGCCTGCTGAAGCCGTCCAGATGTCGCCGCGCCTCACGTCTGGTCGAGGCTGATCGCGTCGATGAACGCCTGATCGTCGGCTGCCTGGTCACTGGCGGCGATGGCAACTGCTTGACGGTGCGCTTCGGCCGCAAAGCCCGGGGCGCGAACGTCGGCAACCCACATCTGAATGGGGCGCATGCCCCGGGCGCGCATTCGCTGTCGATAGCTGCGGACACGTCGTGAGACAGAGGGATCGTCGTGCGGTGTACCCATGCCTCGATGTTACATGTAACGGCAGGCGCTGTGAACCCCGATCACTCAATCGGGTTCGGCATGAGTCGTCGAGGGGGATAGCGGGGACGGGGGCACCCCCCTTCCGCAGGGCGAACCATCGCCCTGCACCTTCCCCCCTGAGGGTGGAAGTGGTGTTGAACCCGGCATCGAGCCGGGTTCCAGAAGAAACGGATCGAGGAGCAAGAGCGGATCTACGCACCCCCCTTCCGCAGGGCGAACCATCGCCCTGCACCTTCCCCCCTGAGGGTGGAAGTGGTGTCGAACCCGGCATCGAGCCGGGTTCCAGAAGAAACGGATCGAGGAGCAAGAGCGGATCTACGCACCCCCCTTCCGCAGGGCGAACCATCGCCCTGCACCTTCCCCCCTGAGGGTGGAAGCGGTGTTGAACCCGGCATCGAGCCGGGTTCCAGAAGAAACGGATCGAGGAGCAAGAGCGAATCTACGCACCCCCCTTCCGCAGGGCGAACCATCGCCCTGCACCTTCCCCCCTGAGGGTGGAAGCGGTGTTGAACCCGGCATCGAGCCGGGTTCAACACGGTGGGCCCAGATGGACTCGAACCATCGACCTCATCCTTATCAGGGATGCGCTCTAACCAGGCTGAGCTATGGGCCCCAGAGTGAGGGAGGATACCACCGGGCCGGTGGTCACCCCCCGATGAGATCGAAGGTCTCGGCGGTCCGTTCGAGGTCGGCCGGCCACATCGTCTGCACGTAGAACCGGGTCACCCCGAGGCCGGCCATCCCGGCGAGTTGCTCCCGTACCTGCTCCGAAGTCCCCCGCGGCGTGTTGCGGGCTGCGAAGCGGGCCTCGAGGTCGTCGACGGCGACCCCATCCTCGGCCGCCAGTTGGCCGAGGCGCTCCCGGTAGTCGGCCTCGTCGGCGCCGACCAGCACGCTCCCGGCGCTGCTGATCAGCAGGGCATCGGGGTCCCGGCCGGCGGCGGCCGCCTCCCGGCGGGCGAGATCGATGCGGTCCCGCACCCCCTCGGGGGCATCGGGGTACATGTTGTACTCGTCGGCATAGCGCCCGGCCAGGGTGGGGGTCTTGACCGCTCCCCGGCCCCCCACCACCAGAGCGAACCCATCGGACGGCCTGGGATGCAACTCCCGAGCCTGGAGGGTGTAGTGGTTCCCTTCGAACGCCCGCCCGGCCGCCATCGCCCGGATGTAGGCGAGTGCCTCCTCCATCATCTCGTACCGCTCGGCCATCGGCGGGTACGGGATGCCGAAGATCTCGTGCTCCAGGTCGTGCCAGCCGGTCCCGATCCCCAGGCCGAATCGGCCCCCGCTGATCCCGTCGAGGGTGAACCCGCTCTTGGCCAGGACGGCCGGGTGGCGGAAGGTGATCGGGCTCACCAGCACCGACAGCCGGATCGTCGAGGTCTCCCGGGCGAGGCCGGCCAGCAGCACGAAGGCGTCGTGGGCCGGGTTGTCGATGTGGTCCTCGGTCATCGAGAACAAGTAGTGGTCGGGGATGGCGAAACACGCCAGTCCCCGGTCCTCGGACCACCCGGCGGCGGCCCGCACCGTGTCGAATGACCCGGAGGCCTGCAGTGCGAATTCCATGGTGAGGGAGCCTAGAGCCAAGGTTCGGCAGCCGATTCCCGTCGCATAGACTGTCGGCACCCGGGGATGTAGCTCAGCCTGGCAGAGCACCTGGTTTGCAACCAGGGGGTCAGGGGTTCGAATCCCCTCATCTCCACAACCGGGTCGAGGAGGATCCATGCGCAGGGCCGTCATCGTCGACGCAGTGCGGACGCCGATCGGGCGCCGCAACGGCTTCTTGAGGGATTGGCACCCCGTCGACCTGTCGGGTCACGTGATCGCGGCGCTCGTGGAGCGCACCGGGGTCGATCCCGACCTCATCGACGATGTCATCTGGGGCTGCGTGTCGCAGACCGGCGAGCAGACCGGCAACGTCGGGCGGTTTGCCGCTCTGGCAGCCGGCCTCCCCGAGCACGTCCCCGGCGTCGCCCTCGACCGCCAGTGCGGGTCGAGCCAGCAGGCGGTCCACTTCGCCGCCCAGGCGGTGATGGCGGGCGCCCAGGACATCGTGATCGCCGGCGGGGTCGAGTCGATGACCCGCATCCCGATGGGGACCACCTTCAGCCAGGGACCCGGCATCGCCTTCGGCCCCAGGGTGATGAGCCGGTATGAGGGCCGCCTGGTTCCCCAGGGCCTCTCCGCCGAGATGATGGCCGAGAAGTGGGGGGTCTCACGGACCCGCCTCGACGAGATCTCGACCGACTCCCACGCCAGGGCGGCCCGCGCCATCGACGAGGGCCGTTTCGCCACCCAGATCGTGCCTGTCGAGGTGAAGGACGAGTCGGGTCAGACGATGACCGTCACCACCGACGAGGGGGTCCGCCGCGGCACCACCGTCGACAAACTGGCCGCCCTCAAGCCGGCCTTCAAGGAGGGCGGAGTGGTGACGGCGGGCAACTCGTCGCAGATCTCCGACGGGGCAGGGGCGCTCCTGGTCACCGGCGAGGACGTCGCCGAGAAGATGGGGTGGCAGCCGATGGCCCGCATCACCGAGTTCGCGGTGGTCGGCGACGATCCGGTCATCATGTTGAGCGCTCCGATCCCGGCCACCTTCAAGGTGCTGGAGAGGGCCGGTCTCGACATCGGCGACATCGACCTCGTCGAGATGAACGAGGCGTTCGCCAGTGTGGTGGCGGCCTGGTTGATCGAGACCGGGGCCGATTGGGACAAGGTCAACGTCAACGGCGGGGCCATCGCGGTGGGGCATCCCCTCGGTGCCAGCGGATCGATCCTGATGACCCGCCTGGTTCACGAGATGACCCGCACCGGGGCCCGCTACGGCCTGCAGGCGATGTGCGAGGGCGGCGGCACCTCGAATGCCACCATCCTGGAGCGAATCTGAGCACGTTCGTCCACATCGTGATCGCAGCGGGGATCGGCGCCGTGATCCTGCTGGCGGGCCGGTTCGGCATCAAGATGCTGATCAATGCTCCGGCCGATCCCGACCCCGACCAGGTGGTCGAAGTGGCCATGGACTACCGCTGCAGCGTGTGCGGACTGCATCTCACCGTCACCAGGGCCCAGGGTGCCGACATATCGCCGCCCCGCCACTGTCACGAGGAGATGGAAGAGGCCATATGAGTTGGGCGGGTCGCCACTAGGGTCGGCCCGCCACGGATGGGAGCACCACATGGATGATCGACGGACGGGCAGGCGCAGGTGGCGGGCGGTGATGATGGTGGTCGTGCTGGCAGTCGTGCTGTCGGCCTGTGCGGCCGGCCCGAATCCGGCCGCCGGGTCCGCCGCCGGGGGCGGCGACATCGCCGGGTTCTGGCTGGGCCTCTGGCACGGCATCATCGCCCCCATCACGTTCGTCGTGTCGCTGTTCAAGGACGGCGTCAACGTCTACGAGGTCTACAACAACGGCAGCTGGTACAACTTCGGGTTCGTGATCGGTGCGGTCTTCCTGATCGGGGGAAGCCACGGCGCCCGGTGCCGCAAGCGCTAACTGTTCTCCCCCTGCTGGCAAGGCTTTCTTTGCTCCCACCTCGAGGGGGGAGTCCCGCAGGAGCCGTAGGCTCCGGAGGGGAGGGGGGTGTTTCGATCAGGGCTCATACGCACCTCTTCCGTCACCGCCCTGCGGGCCGATCTTCCTCGCGTTCTTTGCTCCCACCTCAAGGGGGGAGTCCCGCAGGAGCCGTAGGCTCCGGAGGGGAGGGGGGTGCTTCGACCCGGCCTTCACACGCACCCCCTCCGCCTCGCTTCGCTCGGCACCTCCCCCTTGAGGGGGAGGAAAAGAATGGGTGAACGCCATCTCCCATCCACAGCCGTGGACAAACCTGGGGAGAATTACACTCGTGTGATTCGATCGGCTAGTAGTAGTAGAGCGTCATCACGAAGCCGACACCGATCAGGCCGAGTCCTGAGTACAGCCAGATGCTGTCGGTACCGCCGGGCACCACGCCGATGTAGTTGAGGATGACCACCAACGCGCCGACGGCCATGAAACTGAACATCATGGCGACGTACCAGGTCGGCGATTCCTTGTGCTTCTTGGGCTCGGGCTTGGCAGGTCCCGGGTGCTGCTTCGGCTTGCGGCGGCCTTTGGACTTCGGCATGGGGGCCAGGCTAGCCGCCGGGTGGAGCGGGCCGCACCGATGGAGGGGACCGGGGGCGTGACGACGAGGACACCAGGTGGCGCCCAAAGCCGGCGAAGCGGCGCCTCGAGTTGGGAACCGTCCTGCTCCGAACCGGATGGGTGGCGCTGTTGATCGGTGTGGAGCTGGCCGGTTCCATCGTCTACGGCCGCCGGCGGTGCGCCTCTTGTCGTTCGCCGTGCCGGTGCTGGCTGCCCTGGCCCTGTTCGTGCTGATCTACGAATGGCTCGGGTCGTCGTTCCTCGACACCGGGGGCCGGATTCCCTGAGGACCCTCGTCCTCGACGACGACGGCGTCACCTTCGATCTCGTCTAGCACCGGGGCGAGGTGGGGCCGATCCCGTGGCGTCGCCCCAGTCGGGACCCCTCCACCCGAGCGGAGGTGCGACCCGTCAGGAGGACACAGTGGCGCAGATCGCATACACCTTCACCTCAGTGACGACGGGCGCGAAGTGGTTACTGGCAGACCCAAACCACTGGTTGCCGATGGGGATAGAAAGGTCCAGAAATCCACCGTTCGTCTGCGCTCCGCCACCGATCAACGTCTTGCCAACGGGGCAGGAGACGGAAGTTTGGAGGGAGGATGTCCCCGCGCTTGTTCTGGTGTTTGAGACGACCTCGACGTTGGCGAGGCCGGTCGACCCGGTGGCCCCTGTGGCCCCGGCCGGGCCCTGAGGTCCGGTCGCTCCGGTCGGGCCCTGAGGTCCGGTCGCACCTGTGGCCCCGGCCGGGCCCTGAGGTCCCATGGCGCCTTGCGGGCCCGTCGCTCCCTCGGCTCCGGTGAGCCCGGCCTCTCCCTGGGGTCCGGTTGGGCCGGTGGCTCCGTCGGCTCCGTCGAGCCCGTCGGCTCCGTCTTCCCCGGTGGGTCCTTGGGGCCCGGTTGGGCCGGTGGCCCCGTCGGCTCCGTCGAGTCCGGGCGGGCCGTGCGGGCCCGGTGGCCCGGCGATCCCCTGGGCGCCCGGCGGCCCGGCTGCCCCGGGAGGGCCACCGACCCCGAGATCGAACCAGTCGGCAAGCGCCAACCCCTCGGCATCCACACCGCAATCGACGGTGAGCCGGTACGCCGCCGACAGGGTGTTCCCCGGCAGCGACACCTCGATCACGTCCGCCCCCGACCCGCCGATCGTCGCGGTCAGGACTTCCAACTCCCGATCGGCGATCGTCACCACCGGTTCCAGGCAGAACTCACTGCCCCGAATCGTCAGTGTTTCCCGGGCGGTGTCGGAGGTGATCGACTCGATGGCGACTCGATCGGCCGGGTGGCTCGACTGCGCCAGCGCCAGTGGCACGACCGCCGCCAGCAGCACGAGGCTGCCGGCCACCGACACCAGCGTCTTCTTCGAACGAGTGGCCAGATGCGCCATTCTCAGGTCCTATCTCGGGATGGCAGACGGTCTGCAGTGGCTCCCTGAGCCGACACCGACGTGGGGAGCAGACGGCACGGTACGGCATTTGCTCCCGCTGCGCGTGGGGGTCGACCGGGCGCAGGGCGGCGAGGCTGCCTCGGCGAGAGCAGCCACATCGTCTCCCGCACCCGGCCGTCCCGGGCCTCCCCCTCACCCTGCCACTCCTGGGGGGCGGGTAACCTTGCCCGAACCGGGCGGTCCGGGATCGTCCGGTTCGGCTTCTCTACGACGGCGGGGGTGGGATCGGGTGAGGGTGCTCGTCCTCGACAACTACGACAGCTTCACCTTCAATCTCGTCCAGTACCTGGGCGAGTTGGGGGCCGAACCGGTGGTGATCCGCAACGATGCCCTGTCGCCGGAACAGGCGGCTGCCGAGTATCGGCCCGGGAGACTGGTGATCTCCCCCGGCCCGGGACGGCCGGAGGATGCCGGGGGGTCGATCGACTACATACGGGCCTTTGGCGAGACCGTGCCGACTCTGGGGGTGTGCCTGGGCCATCAGGCGATCGTGGCCGCCTACGGGGGGACGGTGGGGGCGGCCCCCGAACCGCGTCACGGCAAGGTGTCGAACATCACCCACGACGGGAGGGGGGTGTTCGCCGGGTTGGAGAACCCCTTCACCGCCACCCGGTACCACTCGCTGGCCGCCGAGACGCTCCCGGACGATCTGGCGGCCGTCGCCCACAGCGAGGACGGGGTGATCCAGGCCGTCCGCCACCGGACACTGCCGGTGACCGGAGTGCAGTTCCACCCCGAGAGCATCATGACCCCCGAGGGCAAGCGCCTCCTGGCCAACTTCCTCGGCGAACCGGCCGGTTCCTAGGCGGAACCGCCGTCGGGGAGGGTGATGGCGTCCGAACCGGTTGCCGTGATCATCCGGTCGGCGCGCAGTGAGTCCACGGCCCCACCGATCCGATCGGCGGGCAACCCACTCCGTTCGGCGATCTCCTCGACCGTCGCCGACGATTGACTCACCAGGTGGCGGATGACCGCACCCCGTGCTTCCCGGAGGGATCCCTCGAACCGTCCCTGGCGGCGGGGAGGCTCGTACACGGAGGGATCGGTGCACCACGCGGCGACCGGGCATCGGTCGCAGGCGGGTTGGCGGGGCGTGCACACCGCCGCCCCCAGATCCATGACCGCCTGGTTCCAATCGGCGGCGGCGGGCGGGAGGTCCTGGTGAGCGGCGGTCGACAGGGCGGCCCCCGAGAGCGGCCTGCCGTGCCAGCGGCTCAGCACCCGTCTGGCGTTGGTGTCGAGCGCCGGGACCCCCATGCCGAGGGCGAAGCAGGCAACGGCTGCCGCCGTGTAGGGGCCGACGCCGGGGAGCGCCTCGAGGCCCTCCAGGCCGGCCGGCCAGCCATCCGTGGCGATGCGCCGGGCCGCCTCCTGCAACCGGAATGCCCGTCGGTTGTACCCGAGGCCCTGCCAGGCGGCCATCACCGCGGCGGGGGTTGCTGCCGCGAGCACTTCCACGGTGGGGAAGTCGCCCAGGAAGCGGGGGTACCGATCAGCCACCCGGGCGGCCTGCGTCTGCTGGAGCATCACCTCGGACACGAGCACCCGGTAGGGATCGGTCTCCCCGCGCCACGGGAGATGGCGGCGATGGTGGGCGTACCAATCGAGGAGGGCGGTGCTGCGGGGCGTCGTCAGAGCACGGGACAGGGCGGTTGGCCGGCCTGGTAGATCCAGAAACGGATGTCGCTGCCGGGGGGGACAATCACGATGTCGTGGTTGTCGGCCACTTCGGGGTCCTGCAGCACGACCCGGTTGGTGGGCTGGGTCCCCCCCGGGTCGCACTGGCCTTCATCGACGGGGTTCAGGCCCAGCTCGGTGATGGCCGTCTCGGCCTGAGCCCTCGTCCTGCCGATCAGGTAGGGCGCTCGCGGTCCCGACTCCTGTTTGCAGAACCGGACGGTGACCTCGCTGTTGGGGGCGACCTCCGTCCCGGCGGCCGGCGTCTGGGTGTTGGCGAACCCGTCGCAGGCGTCCCCATAGAGCACGTTCACATCGGTGCCCTTGGCGTAGACCAGACCGGCGGCTGTGAGGGTGGTGTCGACCTGGGACGGGGTCCACTGGGCCCCGCTGCCCACCACATCGGGCACCGTTACCCCGGCGGGGGCCACTCCCAGGCTGACGACGACCTCGTCTCCGGGGGCCACCTGGGTGCCCGGGGGCGGACTCTGCTCGGAGACATGCCCGTCGAAAGCGCTGCCGTACTCCACCTCGACGTCGGGACCCTGTCGCATCGTCAGGCCGAGATTGGTGAGGATCGACTGCGCCTCGCTCAGCGTCAGCGGGTTGTCGAAGTCGATCAGATCTGGGACATCGACCGGTTCGCCGCTGGCCCCCACCCGGACGACGACGGTGTCACCCACCGCGGCCTCGGTGCCGGCCCCGGGATCCTGCTCCATCACCTTGCCGTCGTTGTCGTCACCGAACGGCACCTCGATGACATCGCCCTGTTCCACCTCCAGGCCGGCGGCCTGCAACACGGCGGTGGCCGTGGTGAGGTCCATGCCGACCACGTTGGGGACGTCGACCGGTTCGGTGCCCGACGAGACGATGACGGTGATCGTGCTGGAACCGGCCACCTGGTTGCCGGCCACCGGGATGGTCTCGATCACGAAGCCCTCCAGCACCTCGTTCGACGGCTGCTCCTCGATGACGATCTGGCCCGACGTGAACCCGGCCTCGCCCAACTGGAAGATGGCCTCGGCCTGGGACTTGCCGACCACGTTGGGCATCTCGATGGCGTCGGTCCCCGCCGAGACCACGATGTCGATGCTGGTTCCGGCGTCGACGATGGTGCCCGGCGGCGGGTCCTGGCTCAGGATGGTGTCGGCGGGGACCACCGGGGAGACCTCGGTGGTGATGTCGCCGAGCGTGAGACCGGCCGCCAGGATGACCGAACGGGCGTTGTCGAGCGTCATGTCGAGGAGGTTGGGGACCTCGACCGACGATGGGCCGGTCGAGACAAGCAGTGTCACGGTGGAACCGGCGGCCAGTTCGGTGCCTTCGGCCGGATCGGTGCCCGCCACCAGGCCCACCGGGACATCCGGATCGGGAACGTCGGATTGGTCCACCACGAATCCGAGGCCCTCCAGGGTGGCGGTGGCGGCCTCGACGGTGGTGTTGGAGACACCGGGGACCGCGATCAGCGAGGCTTCTGCCGATGGAGAGAGGATCTTGATCAGAAGGATCAACGCCAGACCCACCATGGCGGTGGCGGCCATGACACCGATGATCCACGTGCTGGTGCTGATGCGGCTCGGCTCGGCGTAGGAACCGGCGCCGTAGTCGGGACGCGGCGCCCGATCGGGCGGCGGGGGCGTGGTGGCTCCGCGGTCCACGGGGATGACGGCCGCCGCTGCCATCATCCGGGTGGCTACTTCGGTCTCCTCGGTGGCGATGGTGGGGACCCCCGCCAGGAATCGCTCCAGATCGTCCCGCATGTCGTCTGCGGTTTGATAGCGATCGGCGGGGTCCTTGGCGAGGGCCCGCATGACGATGTCTTCGATCTCGGTCGGGATGCGATCGTTGAGTCGGGACGGAGGTTCGACGTCCTGGCGAACATGCTGGTAGGCCACCGCCACCGGACTCTCACCGCTGAACGGCGGACGTCCGGTCAGCAGTTCGTACATGACGACGCCGAGCGAGTAGACGTCGGAGCGGGCGTCGGCGGTGAGGCCCTGGGCCTGCTCCGGGCTGAAGTAGGTGGCGGTGCCGATGACGGCTCCGGTGCGGGTCAACTGTTCGGAGTCGTCCCAGGCCCTGGCGATGCCGAAATCGGTCACCTTGACGGCGCCGTCGCCGGTCAGCAGGATGTTGGCAGGCTTGATGTCGCGGTGGACCACGCCGGCGCGATGAGCCGCAGAGAGGGCGGAGGCCACATCGCTGGAGATCTCGGCGACGCGCTGCGGCAGCAGGTTGCCCTCGCTCTTGAGGACCTGGCGCAGATTGCGGCCC
Source organism: Actinomycetota bacterium (assembly GCA_018821365.1). Lineage (GTDB taxonomy): Bacteria > Actinomycetota > Acidimicrobiia > Spongiisociales > UBA11373 > JAHJML01. The sequence goes on from JAHJML010000026.1 coordinate 10,211, forward strand.
TTCACCAACTCCATGACCATGTAGTACAGGCCGGCTTCCTCGTCGCGGCCCCAGTCGTGGATGCCGACCACGTTGGGGTGCTGGAGTCCGGCGGCGGCCTGGGCCTCGCGACGGAACCTCTCTACGAACGCCTCACTCCTGGCGAGTTGCCCGTGGAGCACCTTGACGGCGACACGCCGGCCCAGCCTCCGGTCCTCGGCGACATAGACGTCTGCCATGCCGCCGCGGGCGAGGTGAGAGATGAGTGCATAGCGTCCGGCGAGGACGTGTTGGGGTTCCACGATGGCGGGAATGGTACCGGCGATCTGTTGCAGCGCAGGTCATCGGGCACCGCCGGGAGGGCTCAGTCGCTGCCCACCCCGACCACGACGACGCTGATGTTGTCGATCCCGCCTGCCGCGTTGGCGGCCTCCACCAGTGCCCAGACCGACTGGGTGGGGTGGCTGTCGGCAAGCAGGATGTCACGGATCGAATCAGCGTCGACCATGCCGGTGAGACCGTCGGTGCAGAAGAGGACCCGATCCCCGACTTCGAGGCTGCGATGCTCCCGATCCACCTCCACTTCGAGTTGCAGGCCGATCGCACGGGTGATGACGCTCCGGTAGGGGTGAACGGCCGACTCTTCGACGGTGATCTCGCCGCGGGCGACCATCTCGGCGATCAGTGAGTGATCGGTGGTGATCTGCTCCAGATTGCGTCCCCGGAGCAGGTAGGCCCGGCTGTCGCCGACGTGGGCGATCTCGACCCCATCGTCGGCGAAACGGCCGATGGTCAGCGTGGTGCCCATCCCCCGGAGAGACGGATCGGCCGCCGCCGCTTCGACAACCGCCAGGTTGGCAACCTCGACCCTGGCAACGACGTCCCCGTCAGCGTCGATGGCTGCCGCCAGGGCGATCTCACTGGCGATCTCCCCACCGGCGTGGCCGCCCATCCCGTCGGCGACGCCCACGACGAAGGGGGCGGTCTCGATGCCCATGTCGCGGGGGGCGACCGAGTCCTCGTTGTGGTCGCGGACCAAACCGGTGTCGGTCGCGGTGGCCCAGATGTAGATCATCGAAACCCCATGATGGTCCTTGTCGGCACGAATCAGGCCATCCCGAAGACGAATCCTGCATTCCCGAACAGGATCAGGTCGGATCTGCGCACCTCGACGACGTCGTAGACCGGGTCGCCGTTCACATAGGTGCCGTTGGCCGATTGGAGATCGGCGATCCAGACCCGGCCGGCCTCCCGCCACAGCAATGCGTGCTTGCGGGAGACACCGTCGCGGTTGACGATCACATCACCGTCCTTGGACCTTCCGATGACGGCGCGGTTGTGGTGGACGGTCACCGGTTCGTCGTCGTCGGCCGCCGTGAGGACCGCCCAGGCGGGGAGGTCTCCGACGGCGAAGGCGGTCTCGATCTCGGGCCTCCGGCCGCCGGGAGCGAGCCTCACATCGATCGGCCCGTCGAATCTCCGGCCAAGGTAGACGGCAGCCTCGACGATGTGATCCTCCAGTCGGCGTTCGATCGCCGCCCTCTCGGAAGGTTCGGGGATCTCGCCGGCGGCGACCACGAACACGTTGGGAATCGTCGGGCCGGCGGGACCCTCGACGACGCATCGCTCGGCCTCGCCGAGGAGCACGGTGCCGAGATCGGGTGGCCGGTTGCGGCCGGTCGCCAGGGTGACGGCTCGCTCGAGGAGGTCCCCCAGTTTCCGTTGCAGGTCTCCGCCCTTGCTCATGGGCATCAAGTGTACGGCCCGACGGGTCGGGGGGGTCGTGCGCATGGTACGATCTCGCCGCCCTTGGGCGAGTGGCGGAATTGGTAGACGCGCAGGGTTCAGGACCCTGTGGGCAGTGATGTCTGTGGGGGTTCGAGTCCCCCCTCGCCCACCCGTGTTGAACCCGGCTCGATGCCGGGTTCAACACCACTTCCACCCTCAGGGGGGAAGGTGCGGGGCGATGGTTCGCCCTGCGGAAGGGGGGTGCGTAGATCC
>JAHJML010000027.1 GCA_018821365.1 Actinomycetota bacterium
CTCCCTGCCGGCGTCGGCAACGGACCCGGACGGGGACACCCGCACCTGGTCGGCCACCGGTCTGCCTGCCGGGCTGTCGATCGATTCCGCCACCGGCCTGATCTCGGGAACCATCGGATTCGACGCCGCCGCCGGATCTCCCTACTCGATTCTGGTCACCGTGGAGGACGTGGACGGCCTCGAGGATCTCGATCCGTTCGTCTGGACGGTGTCGAACACCAACCGGGGCCCGGTGGTTGTTGACCCGGGAGCGCAGAACGGTGCCGAGGGGGATGTGGTCTGGCTGGCGATAGCGGGGTCGGATCCCGACGGGAACGGGCTGACCTGGTCGGCGGCGGGTTTGCCGGGCGGGTTGTCGATCGATGCGGGGACGGGGGTGGTGTCGGGGAGCATCTCCTACGCCGCTTCGCCTTCGTCGCCGTTCACGGTGACGGTGCGGGCCACCGACGACGGCACCCCGGTCCTCTTCGCGGAGCGGACGTTCACCTGGGCCGTTGCCGACACGAACCGGGCACCGACGGTCATCGATCCGGCGGCGCAAAGCGGCGCCGAGGGGGATGGGGTCTCACTGGCGATGGCCGCTACCGATCCCGATCTCGACACCCTCACCTGGACGGCGTTCAACCTGCCGCCGGGCCTGGTGATCGGGTCGGCTTCGGGTGTCATCTCGGGGACGCCGACCTACGACGCTGCCGGCACCTACACCGTGATCGTCAGGGCCACCGACGACCGGGTGCCGTTCCTCTCCGACGAGGCCATCTTCACCTGGACGGTCACCAACACCAACCGGGTCCCGATCATCGTGGGCCCCGGCAACCAGAGCGGCGCCGAAGGCGATGTGATCGGCTTGGCCGTCTCGGGGTTCGATCCCGACGGCAACACCCTCACCTGGTCGGCGACCGGACTGCCCGGTGGCCTTTCCATCGATTCCGGTTCGGGTGTGATCTCGGGTGTCGTCTCCTACGACACCTCTCCGTCCTCGCCGTTCACGGTGACGGTGCGGGTGGTCGACGACGGCACCCCGCAACTCTCCCAGACGGTGGTCTTCACCTGGCTGGTGGCCGACACCAACCGGCCTCCGGTCCTGGTGAGCCCCGGTGATCGGGCCAACGGCGAGTCGGACGTCGTCTCGCTGCTGATCCCGGCGTCCGACCCGGATCTCGACACGCTCACCTGGTCGGCGGCCGGTCTGCCGCCGGGCCTCGCCATCGATCCGTCGACCGGCCTGATCGAAGGGACCGTGTCGTTCGAGGCTGCGGCCGGGTCCCCCTATGCGGTCACGGTGACGGTGACCGACGATCGGGCCCCCAACCTCGCCGATGAGGCCGCCTTCTCGTGGCTGGTGGCCGACACCAACCGGGCACCCGTCGTCACCCCCGTCTCCGACCGGATCTCCGATGAGGGCGACGGCATCTCTCTCTCCGTGGCGGGTGCCGACCCGGACGCCGATGTGATCACCTGGTCCGCCACCGGCCTTCCGACCGGGCTCGGCATCGACCCGGCCACCGGGATCATCTCGGGCGCCATCGCCTTCACCGCGGCAGATTCCTCGCCGTACACCGTGATGGTGACCGCCACCGACGACGGGACCCCGTCGCTGTGGACCACCGTCGTCTTCGGTTGGACGGTCGACGATGTCAACCGGGCCCCCGTCCTCGCCGGCCCCACCGATCGGGCGTCCGCCGAAGGCGAGGCCGTCGCGCTGGCGATCGAGGCATCCGATCCCGACGGCGACACGCTCACCTGGTCGGCCTCCGGCCTCCCCGATGGGCTCGGCATCGATCCTGCCACCGGCGTCGTCGGCGGCACCATCAGCCACAACGCGGCGGCCGCCTCGCCGTACACCGTGACGGTGACGGTGACCGATGATCGTGCCCCCCATCTCAGCGACGAGGCGGTGTTCGCCTGGTCCGTCGCCAACACCAACCGGGCACCGGTGGTGACCGACCCCGGCGATCAGACGGCCGCCGAGGATGAGATCGCCTCATTGACCGTCGTCGGCGGGGACCCCGACGGCGACGATCTGGCCTGGTCGGCAGCCGGCCTGCCTCCGGGTTTGTCGATCGACCCGTCGACCGGTGTCATCACCGGCACCGCCTCCGTGCCGGGTGTCTTCTCGGTGACGGTGACCGCCACCGACGACGGGACTCCCTCGCTGTCGGCGTCGGTCGGCTTCTCGTGGACCGTCGCCGCCGCCGCGCCGGCAGCCCCCGTCATCGCGCCGCTTCCCGACCGCAATGATCCCGTCGGGGAGTCCGTCACCATCCAACCGGTCGGCACATCGCCCGACGGCGAGACCCTGGCGTGGTCCGCCACCGGCCTTCCCGCCGGGATCACCATCGATCCAGGGGCCGGCGAGGTGTCGGGAACGCTGGGGGGTGCCGGGGTCTTCGAAGTAGAGGTGACCGTCACCGACGGGCGTGGCTTGACCGCCACTGCAGGGTTCGTGTGGACGGTCGGGGAGGGCCTGCCCGAGGACGAACCGCCCCGGGCAGAGGACGATGTCTTCTCGGTGATCGAGACCGACCTCGACGACGGCGCGGTGCTGCTGAGCGTGCTCGACAACGACGTCGACCCCGAGGGCACCGGCCTGCGGGTCACCTGGCTCGGCGAGGTGCCGGTCGGCGAGGCAACGATCGACGGGGAGAGCATCATCGTCTACCGGCCTCCCGCCGATTGGCTGGGCACCACCGGGTTCTCCTATGTGGTCGCCGATGCCGCCGGCAACACCGATACCGCCACCGTCACGGTGACCGTCATCCCCGATCTCGACAGGCGGGCCGCCGGAACCGCCCTGATCTGGGAGTCGTCTGAGGAGAGCCGGGCCACCTCGGTGATCGGCACCATCCGGTCCCCCGAGGCCCAACTCGTCTTCGGCAGCATCATCCAATCGCTCCACGTCCTGCGGATGCCCCTCGCCCTGCTGGGCGGGGCGGTGATCTGGTCGTTGCTGCTGGGCGGCGCCTTCAACCTGACCCTGCTGTTGAGGGGCGGCGTCCCGTTCCTGTCCCGCCGGGCCCGGATGCATGTGGCCATCGTCATGGCACGCCACGGCCAGAAGGTCCCGGCCCACGTCGATCCCGCCGAGGGCGAGGTCGTCCACCGATTCGTGGCGACCGCCAAGGCCGTCGCCGGCACCGGCCGCATCCACACCGTCGACGATGTCGAATGGGCCGAGGTCGAGACGCCGGGCGGCCGGGGATGGGTCGAGGCGATCCATCTCACCGAGCACGTCGATGGGGACACCTTCGCCGAGGATCCCGTTCCGGAGCGGATGCTGTCGGAGTTCGTGGAGAGGCTCCGCAATCGGGGCGATCTCCGTCCGCTCGTGTCCCGCTATGGGCTGTGGGTGTCCCATCACGACGATCCCGTCCACTACCACCCCGAGCAGATCGAGGGACTGACCACCTCGGCCGAGGTCCGCGTGTGGAGGGGCCGCAACCCCGCCTTCCCGGATGTGGGCGGCACCTTCTCCGATGTGGTGGCGGCCGGGATCATCACCGCCTGGGATCGTCCGGGACGGGTGATCGAGGTCGACCGGGCGTCGGTGCCCTCCACGATCATCCCCATCGAGTACACCAACTTCCATGCGCTCTCGATCGGGGCCCATCTCACCGGGCGCGACCGATTGGATCAAACTGCCTGGCTGGCCCACTTCTCCTACGAGGGAAACACCCCATATCTGATCGCTCTGACCCGGGAGGGTTGAGCCGGCCGGTAGGGTGGCCGGGTATGACGCCGACCACCGCACTCATCCTCGCCGCCGGGGCCTCCCAACGCCTCGGCCGCCCCAAGCAACTCGTCGAGTGGCAGGGCCGGCCCCTCCTCGAATGGGTGATCGATGCCGTTCGCACCTGGCCGGTGGATTCGATCGCAGTGGTGCTGGGGTCTCAGGAGGAGGAGATACTCGAGGCGGTGGACTTCGGCGATGCACTGGTGGTGGTCAACCCCGAGTGGGAGGAAGGGATCGCCTCCTCGCTGCGGGTGGGACTGGACGCGGTCGGGCGTGATCTGCACGCCGAACGGGTCTTCGTGGTGCTGGCCGATCAGCCCGACATCCCCGCCGAGGTGCCGTCGGCTCTCATCGAGGGGATGGACAGGTCGGGCAAGCCGGTGGCCCTCCCCAAGTACCGCTACCAGCGTTCGAACCCGGTGCTCGTCGAACGATCGCTGTGGACGCGCTTGATGAGCCTGGAGGGCGATGTCGGGGCATCCCGGTTGTTCCAGGCACACCCCGAATGGGTCCACGAGGTGCGGTTCGATCAGTCGGCACCGCGGGACATCGATACTCCCGAAGATCTCTCCGACCTGCTCGGAGGCCACTGAATCAGCCGGGGCGGGTGGCGGGTATGCTGCGCGCCCGGCAGAATCCGGAGCAGGCTCGCGAGGAAGGAGAGCGATGGGTTCCATCGACACCATCGAGGGGATCGGCGTCAAGAACGCCACCCGGTTGCGGAAGAACCGGATCCGGACCACCGAGGCCCTCCTCAAGAAGGGCTCCACCCGATCGGGCCGCAAGGCGATCGCCGATGCCACCGGACTCACCGCCACCCTGATCCTGGAGTGGGTCAATCGAGCCGACCTGATGCGGGTGAAGGGGGTGGGGGAGGAGTACTCCGATCTCCTCGAATCGGCGGGTGTCGACACCGTCAAGGAGTTGCGCAACCGGAACCCCGAGAACCTGCTGGCCAGGATGGTCGAGATCAATCGGGAGAAGCGCCTGGTGCGGAGGCTACCGACCGGGCCGATGGTGGAGCGATGGGTGAACCAGGCCAAGGAACTGGCCCCCATCGTCAAGTACTGATGCCCCGGCGGCGGGGCCGGGGATGATCCGCGGCGGTACTAACGTCGCATCGCAACCCCCTGGAGCACCATGCCCCCGTCCCCACCGGACCGAGCGACACCGAAGGGTGACGACTCGCTACTGATCGTCCTCCATCACGACGCCACCGAGGCGGATCTCGCCCATGTGGTGCAGCGGTTGCGCGACATCGGGGCCGACGCCCATGTGTCCCGGGGCAGGACCCGCACCATCATCAGCGCCGTCGGCGACCGGATCAGGATCCAGCAACTGCCCTGGGAGGCCTTCCCGGGGGTGGAGCGGACGGTGCCGGTGCTCAAGCCCTTCAAGTTCGTCAGCCGCGAGTTCCAGAGTGGCGATAGCGTCGTGCAGGTCGGCGGGGTCGATGTCGGCGGCGGCCACGTGACGGTGATGGCAGGGCCCTGTGCGGTGGAGAGCCGGGATCAATTGTTTCGAGCCGCCTCGGCGGTCAAGAAGGCGGGCGCCGCCATCCTGCGCGGCGATGCCTTCAAGCCGCGGACGTCGCCGTACTCGTTCCAGGGCCTCGAGGAAGAGGGGCTCATGCTCCTCGCCGAGGCCCGTGAGGAGTTCGAGATGCCCTTCATCGCCGAGGTACTCGATCCCCGTACGGTCGAATTGGTCGCCCAGTACGCCGACATGATTCGGATCGGCGCCCGCAACATGGCCAACTTCACCCTGCTGGCCGAGGTCGGCAAGCAGGACAAGCCGGTGATGCTCAAGCGGGGGATGAACGCCACCATCGAGGAGTGGCTGCACGCCGCCGAGTACGTCTACAAGGAGGGCAACCACCAGGTGGTGCTCTGCGAGCGCGGCATCAGGACCTTCGAGGATCAGACCCGCAACACCCTCGACATCTCGGCCGTGCCGGTGGTACAGCGCCTCAGCCACCTCCCGATCATCGTCGACCCTTCTCATAGCGGTGGGCGCCGTGATCTGGTGGCGCCGTTGACCCGGGCCGCCATCGCGGTCGGCGCCGATGGGGTGCTGATCGACGTCCATCCGGCACCGGAGACCGCTCTGGTCGACGGCGCCCAGGCGATCCTCCCCTCCGAGTTCGAGGTACTGATGGACGAGGTGCGCGCCCTGGCGGCGGCCCTCGGCCGCGACGTCATCGGCTAGCCCGTCGCCTCCCCTCCGGCCCGGCTCCGCCCGCCGCTGCTGCACCGATGCTGGGAGTCCTACGAGGAATCCGGGGCGTCGCGGCCGGTCGTCCCGTAGAAGACCCGATCGACCACCCGGCGAGCCCGGCGGGTGGCCCGGCGGTACTCCTCGCGCAGTGTCGTGCGCGGGTCGTGCTCGTAGCCGAGCGATCGGGCCAGCCTGGTGACCTCCAGTGGGTCGGAGGGGAGCGAGTCGCGCCGCCGTCCCGCCTGGAGGAAGAGGCGGTTGCGGACGGTGGCGCAGAAGGCGTAGGCCGCCCTCAAGGCGGCTCCATCCCCCTCGTCGAGGAATCCGGCCTCCACCAGTCGATCGAGGGCCGTCAGCGTCTGGGGCGATCGCAGCCGGGGGTCGCCGGCGGCGTGGCGGAGTTGCAGCAGTTGCACGGTCCACTCGACGTCGGCCATGCCACCGCGGCCCAGTTTCATGTGGAAGTCGGGGTCGTCGCGAGTCGGGATGCGCTCACGTTCTGTGCGGGCCTTCATGGCCCGCACCGCGGCGGTCTCGGGTTCGCCGAACCCGCTGCGGTGGGCGAGCGGTCCGACGAGTTCCATGAACGAAGCGGCCAGGCCGGAGTCGCCGGCGACCGGGCGGGCGCGCAGCAGGGCCTGGAACTCCCACGTCTCGGCCCAACGCTCGTAGTAGGCCCGGTAGGAGTCGATCGACCTGATCAGAGGCCCCCGTTTGCCCTCGGGCCGGAGATCGAGATCGATGCCCCTTCCCGGTCCGTCGGCGGTGACCGCGTCGAGCGTCGAGACGAAGCGCTCTGCGACCTCGAGTGCCGCAGCGATCGCCTGCTCGTCGCCCGGTGCGTGCACCAGCAGAGCATCGAGGTCGGAGGCGTAGTTGAGTTCTCCTCCCCCCCACTTCCCCATGGCGATCACGGCGATGGCGGGAGGGGTCCGCCCTGATCGAGCGGTCCGGCGCACCGCGGCCGTCAGGGCGGCGGCGGCGAGGGCGTCGTCGACATCGGAGAGGCGCCGTCCCACGATGCGGTGATCGGCCGCCCCCAGGAGATCGTCCCCTGCGATCCACAACAGGTGACCCTGGGCGAACCTGCGAAGCGCCGTGATCCGCTCCTCGGGGTCGGTGCGGACCTCCACCAGACGGTGGGCCTCGGCAGCCAGTGCCCCCGCATCGGGAGGGGTCTCGGTGGCGGGATCCGCCCCCAGCCGGGCCAGGGAGGCCGGGATCCGGTCCACCAGTTTGCCGAGCAGGCGACTGGTGCCCAGCAGGGTGCACAATCGCTCGGCGGTGGCCGGATTGTCGCGGAGTGCTGCGATCAGGCCGGCGTTGTCCGGAGTGGTCGTGACCAACAGGCGCAGTTGGCTCAGGCCTAGATCGGGATCGGGCGCCACCGAGAGCCAATCGAGCATCAGCGGCAGCATCTGCTGCATGAGACGGCTGCGGCGGGAGAGGCCCGTGGTGAGGTCGGCGAAGGCGCGTCGGGCGGCATCGGTGTCGGCGTATCCGAGGGCGGCCAGTTGCCTGGCGGCCCCCTCGTCGGTGAGGCGGACGGCCGGAGAGGCGGCGAACGCTTCCAGCAGCGGCCGGTAGAAGAGCCGCTCGTGGATGGTGCGAACCGCCGCCCGTCGCCTCACCAGATCCTGGTCGAAGGCCGCCACGGCGGTCAGTGCCTCCGTGTCGCGGTATCCCATCGCCTTGGCGACGCGCTCGAGGCCCGATGGATCGGAGGGGAGGGTGTGGCTCCGGTTGAGCCCGAAGAGCTGCAGCCGATGCTCGACGTTCCGCAGCCAGTGGTAGGCATCGGCCAGAGTGGCGGCGTCGTCGGGGCGTACGTACCCGCCTTCGCCGAGGACGGTGAGCGCCTCGAGAGTGTTGGCTCCCCGCAAGGCGGGGTCCGACCGGCCGTGGACCAGTTGCAGCAGTTGCACCGCAAACTCGACATCACGGATGCCCCCGACTCCTCGCTTGATCTCGACACCGGCTCCGGCGGTGACCTGCTCGGCCCTGGCCTTCATCGAGCGGATCTCCCGCACCGCCTCGGCGCCGAGGGTCTCGGGGAACACGAACGGCTCGGCGGCCTCGATGAACGCCGCTCCCAATGCCGCATCGCCGGCGGCAGGCCGTGCCTTCAGCAGCGCCTGCATCTCCCAGGTCTCCGCCCAGCGCTCCCAGTAGGCCCGGTACGACGCCAGCGATCTGGCCAGCGGGCCCTGCCGCCCTTCGGGGCGGAGGTCGGCGTCGACCCGGAAGGCGCCGTTGCCGGCGCCGTCGAGGATGGCCATGAACCTCTCGGCGATCCGGCGGGCGTCCGCCCCAGCCGCATCGGCCCCCTCATAGACGAACAGGACGTCGATGTCGGAGGCGTAGTTGAGTTCCCTGCCACCCCACTTGCCCATGGCGATGATCGCCAGAGGGACGGTGCGGCCGGTGATGCGTTCGGCTGCTGCGAGCGCCGCTCCCGCCGCCCCGTCGGCCAGGTCGCTCAAGGCCCGGCCCACCTCGGGCATCGAGAGCCGGCCGGTCAGGTCGCCGACGGCGATCCCCAGCATCGTCCGACGGACCGTGTCGCGCAGCCGTGCCGAAGCCGCCGGAAGGCCGTCGTCGGGATCGGGCCGGTCGACGCCCGGGAGTCGGCCCGCCGCCGCGGCACGGAGGGCGGTGGGGTCGGCGGCGGCTGCCTCCGAGAGCGCCTTGCTGGCTCCCGTGACGGCCACGGCGGCTGCTGCCAGATCGGCGTCTTCGAGGAGGGCGGCAGGCATGGCAGGGTCGGATTCGAGGATGGCCGCCAGCCTGCTGCGGGCTCCTCCCGGATCGGGGCCCCTGGCGATCTCCGAGAGCAGGTTGGCGGCGGCGTCGATGAGGAGGCCGTCGGCCACCCAGCCTGCTGCGGTGTAGCGCGCCAAGAGCGGCTGGCGTATTCCGAGGCGCGCCGGAGGGGTGGCCATGGCATCAGGGTAGGGGGTGGCGTCGGAGGCGAGGGCTAACCTCGAAGACATGCGAGTGATCATCGACGGAGTGGAGATGGCGGCCGAAGATGCCACCATCTCCATATTCGACTGGGGCCTGCAGCGGGGCTTCGGCGCCTTCGAGGTGATTCGCTCCTACGGGGGCAAGTTGTTCAGGGGAGCCGGCCATCTCGACCGGCTCCAGCGCAGCCTGGCAGCGCTCCACATCCCTTGCCCGGATCGGGCCGATCTGGAGAGGTGGGCGGCCACGGTGGCCGGGGCGGGGGGCGACGGCACGGTCAGGATCATCGTCACCGGCGGCGGGCGGGACCCGCTGTTCGAGGCGCCCCCTGCCACCATCGTCTCCTGGGATCCGCTGCCGACCGTGCCCGATCACCTCCGACTGGAGGCGATGATCGCCGGGTGGCATCCCGGTACCGACCGGGTGATGTTCCACGGGGTCAAGTGGCTCTCCTATGCCCCCAACATGGCGGCGACCGACGCCGCCCGCCGGGACGGCTTCGACGATGCGCTGCTCCTCACCGCGGCAGGCGACGTCCTCGAAGGCCCAACGTTCACCGTCGCCTGGGTTGCCGATGACGTGCTGGAGACTCCCGGCATGGAGATGGGCATCCTCGCCTCGATCACCCGGGAGGTGCTGATGGAGTCCTGTGCCCGGCTCGGCATCGAGGTTCGCCAGGGCCGGTTCCCGTTGTCGCGGCTGCTGGAGGCCGACGAGGCGATGGCGCTGTCCACCACCAAGGAGGTCACCCCGATCGCCGCGGTGGGGGAGCACCTGGTGGGGAACGGCCCGGTTGCTTCGGAGTTGGCGGCCGTGCACCGTGTGATCGTCTCCGAGGAATTGGGCTGAGGTGAGCGGTTCGCTGTTGTCGGTGGTCGAGTCTCTCGATCACATCTATGAACGGGTGGTCGCCGATCCCGGGGTCAGGGAGGCCGACCTGGTTTCCTGGGTGGGGGAGGCGCTGATGGCGCTGGAGCCGCCCGTCGACAAGCGGATCTCCAGGGAGGCCCGGCGGGTCGGCCGACTGGCGCTCCGCCTCCGGGAGTTCTGGGGCAGGCCCGAGATGCATAGCAGGGCTCCCCAGGACTGGAGGAGCGCCGTCGACGAGGCGCTGGGGAGTCGGGGTTGGCAGCCGACCCTCGACATCATCCGCTTCGGCCTCGAGAACGATCCCTCCCCCGAGTTGTTCGAGGAGATGCAGTACCGCTTCGCCGTCGTCCACTTCCGGCCCTGGCTGGAGGGCATCGACTACCTGTCGTATCTGGCGGCCAGGGACGACCTGTAGGGAGATCAGAGCATCAGGGTGGCGATGCCGAGGAACCCGGCGAAGCCGACCATGTCGGTGACCGTGGTCAGGAAGATGTTCGACGCCAATGCCGGGTCCTGGCCGAGATGATCCAGCAGGATCGGGATGCCGGTCCCGGCCAGGTTGGCCATGGTCATGTTGGCGAGCGCCGCCAGGCCGATCACCACGCCGATCCGGATCTGCCCGGTGGCCGCGGTGGCGATCGCTCCCGACAAGAGGCCGATGGCCAACCCGTTGAAGAAACCGATCATCACCTCGCGGAGGATCACCCGCCGCGCCATGTGGGCGGGGATGCTGTGCACCCCCATCGCCCGGATGACGACCGCCTGGCTCTGGGCGCCGCTGTTGCCGCCCATCCCGGCGATGACCGGCATGTAGGCCGCCAGCACCGTCACCCGGTCGATGACCGGTTCGAATCGGCTCACCGCGGCGGCCACCAGGAAGGCGGTGGCCAGGTTGAGGGCGATCCATGGGAGCCGGGTACGAATGGAACGGCCGACCGGGGTGTAGAGCGTCTCGTCGGGGCCGGCACCCACCATGGAGGCGATGTCCTCGCTGGCCTCGGCCTGCACCGCCTCGATGGCGTCCTCCATGGAGACCATCCCGAGCAGGGTGCCGCGATGGTCCACGACCGGGAGTGAGAAGTAGCCGTAGCGCTGGATCAGATCGGCGACGTCCTCGCGATCCGCCTCGGGGCGGATGGCCACCGGGTCGCCGATCATCACTTCATCGAGAGCGACCCCGGGACGGGCGAACACCAGGTCCCGGAACGACACCACTCCGGCGAGTCGCTGGTCGTGATCGACCACGTAGACGTAGGCGAGGTCCTCGAGCGTCTCGTGGAGGCGGCGGAGCGCCTCGATGGCCTCCCCGGTGGTGATGCCGGTCGGGAGGGTGGCGACCCGGGTGGTCATCAGGCCGCCGGCCGAGTCGGCCGGGTAGGCCAGCAGTCGGGTGATACGGGCTTCGTGCTCGTCGGGCAGTGCCTCCATGAGGCCGGCCCGCGCCTCGGGGTCGAGGTACGCCACGATGTCGGCTGCCTCGTCGGCAGGCATCTCGGCGAGCATGGCGGCCGCTTCGGTCACGCCGAGTTCCTCGAGGACGTCGGCGGCTGCCTCGTCCTGCATCTCCTCCATGACGTCGGCGGCCTGCTCTGCGTCGAGTCCCGAGATCAGATCGGCGGCGGCTTCCTCGTCGATGGACTCGAGGATGTCGGCGGCGTCGTGCGGGTCGGCGAGCGCTAGGGCCTCCCACTGCTCCTGGTGGGTGTCGAGGTACTCCTCAGCCTCCCGGGGATGGAGGCGCGCCAGTTCGCGCAGGGCGATGGCGAGTTCGCGAGGGCGGAGGAGGCGCAGTTTCATCACCGGGGATTATGGCCGGGCCGGGTGCCTGTGACGAAGATCGGCCGGCGGCGCCGTCGCGCCGCCGGCCGATCCCGGTGGGTGTGCAGGCCCTCTAGGGGGGCGAGAGGACCTGCAGGTGGGGCGCCACGAGGGCGCCGAACGGGGATGCTAGCGGGCACCACCCGTTGCGCAAGCCGGTCCGGTGTGCCCCCGCTCCGGCCCGACTGCGGACACCCGGTAACCTGGCCGGACACCAGACCCCACTTCCGTGAGAGGAGGTGACCGGCGTGCCCGATGCCATCCGACTGACCGCCTTCTCGCACGGGGCCGGCTGAGCCTGCAAGCTCGGCCCTGCCGAGTTGGCGCAGGTCCTGCGCCCCTTGCGAGATCTCGCATCCATCCGTCACCCCGATCTCCTGGTGGGGATCGAGGGGTCGGACGACGCCGCCGTCTACCGCCTCCGCTCCGACATGGCGCTGGTGCAGTCCGTCGACTTCTTCACCCCGATCGTCGACGAGGCATACGACTGGGGCCGGATCGCCGCCGCCAACGCCCTCTCCGACATCTATGCGATGGGGGCGACCCCGTTGCTCGCCCTCCAGTTGGTGGGATGGCCCCGCGACGACCTGCCGCTGGACCTCCTCGGCGAGGTGCTCCAGGGCGGCGCCGCCGTGCTCGAGTTGGCAGGGTGCCTGCTGGCGGGCGGCCACTCCATCGACGATCGGGAGCCCAAGTACGGGTTGTCGGTGACCGGGATCGTCCATCCCGACGAGATCGTCGCCAACCAGGGAGCACAACCGGGTGATGTGCTGGTGCTCACCAAGGCGATCGGAACCGGCCTCATCTCCACCGGGATCAAGCGGGATGTCGTCGAGGTGGTGCATGTCACCCACGCCGTCGCCTCGATGGCCCACCTCAATGCGGGAGCGGCGTTGGCGATGAGGGAAGTGGGCGTCTCGGCGGCCACCGACGTCACCGGGTTCGGCCTGCTTGGGCACCTGTCGGAGATGCTCGGCCCCCAGATCGGGGCGGAGATCGATGCGGCAGCAGTGCCCCTGCTGGAGGGCGCCGCCGAGTTGGCTGCTGAGGACGTCGTGCCGGGCGGCACCCGCAGCAACCTGCTGTACGCCCGGGGCTTCACCGACTTCGGTGACGCCGACGAGGTCACCCGACTCCTGCTGGCCGATGCCCAGACCAGCGGAGGCCTGCTGATGGCCGTTCCCCCCGGCCGGGTCGATCACATGATCGAAGCACTGCGGAGGGAGCAGACTCCCGCGGCGGCCATCATCGGCCGCTTCACCGACGACAACCCAGGCCGCATCCGGGTCACGTGAGGTTCGGCCCCCTCTGCCCTGCGGGCATCTCCCCCGCTGCGCGGGAGAGAGGAAGACCTCCCGACTCGCTCATCGACGGGTCTCCCTTCTCTCCCGCCCTGGGGCGGGGGAGATGCCCCGGAGGGGCAGAGGGGGTGGGGGTGAGACGCACCGCCCTGCGGTGGCTTTCGCCTCCCGCCCTGGGGCGGGGGAGATGCC
Source organism: Actinomycetota bacterium (assembly GCA_018821365.1). GTDB lineage: Bacteria > Actinomycetota > Acidimicrobiia > Spongiisociales > UBA11373 > JAHJML01. The sequence continues at coordinate 13,096 of JAHJML010000027.1, forward strand.
CCGGAGGGGCCTTCTCGGTACCCTGGCCATGACGAGCTTCGTTGCATACTCAAGTCGAGAAGAGGCGACCCACACACGAGTATCAGCCTCGCCAGTAGAAGCCGCGCTCCTCTCGCACATCCTCAGGCGCTGATTCACCTGGCTCCCCGGTACCGCGTACATAGCCAAAACCAGCGAGAGAGAAACGAACGGCGACCCCCAGCAGCAACCCAGCGCCACCGAGGATTGCGACGAAGAACGGGTGCGGCCACAGCACGGAACCCTCGAGGGCCTTCACCTCATCGCCGGAGACGGCGATCTTCACGGTGGATGCCTCTGCATCCGGTATCTCGATGATGGCGTGGCGAAACGTGCCGTTCTGATCCATCCAGCTCACTCGAGCCGTGGTCGTCCCGTCATGAGTGGCCACGGTCGGTGTAACTACCCAGGCCTCGTACCTCGCCGGCCCAGCGTTCTCGAGGAACGCGCCTAGCAGTACACCGGCGAGGGCCAGCAGAACCGGCAGCGTCCAGAATGACTTGAACGGCGACATCCCTGCCGCAGTTTCCCATAATCGCCCTAGGTCCGAAACAGGTATGTGCTTAGGAATCGTCACTTCAGGGTGGCGCGTCTCACTCGGCGACCCCCTCTGCCCCTTCGGGGCATCTCTCCCGGGCGCGCCACCAGAGGGCCTGCGGTCCCCCTCTGCCCCCTCCGGGGGCATCTCCCCCGCAAGCGGGGGAGAGCACTTGGTGGCGCCACCCCAGGGTTCGGCACGTCGTTCGAGGCACCGGTTTCCGGGAGGCGGGCCGGCTTCGGTGTGGGTATCGTCGTCTGGCGCAAGAGACCGACCTGCACGAGGGGAGACCATGACCACACTCGAGAACCGGCCGAACACCGCGCTCCTCGTCGTCGACGTGCAGAACGGCGTCGTGGCGGGTGCTCATCAGCGCGACGAGGTGGTGACGAACATCGCCGGCCTCGTCGAGAAGGCCCGGCGGGAACAGGTCCCGATCGTCTGGGTCCAGCATTCCGATCCCGCCGGCCCCGACCGGGGGCTGAGACCTACCCGGCCGCTCGCTCGACCATCCCCGCCACATCGAAGGGGATGCCGGTCGCCCGTTCGGAAACCTCCCACAGCATCGAGCGTTCCCGGGTGAAGCGGCGCAGGGTGGGGCGGCGGACCGGGGCCCCGGCCACCACCCAGCGCGGGGCGACGAGCGATCCGCCCGGGAGGCCCGGATCGGTGGCCGCCCGCAACTGGGGGAGGGCCCCTGCGGCGGCGGAGGTTCCGAGCGTGCGGGCCCAGAGATGGAAGAAGCGCTGGGAGCGGCCGCCGCCGCTTGCCGCCACGCTGGCTGCATGGAGGTTGGTGTGGGACATGCCCGGATGGGCGCTGAGGCTGGCGGCGGCCGCACCCGCCGCCGCCAGCCGATGCTGCAATTCCAGGGCGAACTGGTGGTTGCACATCTTGGACCGGCCGTAGGCGAGCCATGTGTCGTAGCCCCCTTCCATGCCGAGGTCGTCCGGGTCGACCGCGACCCGGAAGTGCCTGGCGTAACTGGTCACCGTCACCACCCGGCCCCGGCCGGCCCGCAGGATCGCCGGCATCATCAGGGCGGTGAGGGCGAAGTGGCCGAGATGGTTGGTCCCGAACTGCAACTCGAACCCGTCGGCCGTCTCCAGCCGCGGGGTCCCCATGACACCGGCGTTGTTGATCAGGAGGTCGATCGAGGGGTGATCGCCGGTCACCGCCTCGGAAAAGGCGCCGATCGAGTCGAGTGATCCCAGGTCGAGACGGCGGGTCTCGATCAGGGCTTCAGGGTGGTCGAGGAGAATTTCACTCCGGACCACTCCCGCCGTGTCGAGGTGGCGCCCCGCCACCACCACCCCGGCTCCCTTGGCGGCCAGCACCCCGGCCGACACCAACCCGAGGCCGCCGGTGGGGCCGGTCACCACTGCGGTGCGTCCGGTCAGGTCGGGGATGTCGTCGATGCTCCATGCCACAGCGTGATCTCCCAATGTGACCACCAAGGGTACGGCGGATTCCCGGTGCCCAAGGGTCGTTTGGTCCGGGCGTACCCCCGGATGGCCCCTCGACGGTCACCCGGGTGAAACCGATACTGGTCACGCGTGGACCACAGCGAATTCCAATCGATCCTCGATGCAGCCTGCGCCGGAGCCGAGTGGGCCTGGTCCCGGCTGTACGCCGACCTGGCCGGTTCGGTCCGCGGTTATGCGGTCGCCCGCGGCGCCGCCGAACCCGACGACGTGGTGGGCGAGACGTTCCTGCAGGTCGCTCGGAATCTGAAGGGCTTCCGGGGCGAATACCCGGCGTTCCGGTCGTGGGTGTTCGTGATCGCTCACCATCGGGTGATCGACGAGCGGAGGAGGCGGTCGCGACGTCCCGAGCAGGCGCTCGATCCGGTGGGTCCCGCCGAGACGGGCGGCGACGTGGAAGAGGAGGCACTCGACGACCTCGCCACCCAGCGAGTGCTGGCCGTTCTCGAAGGCCTCTCGCCCGATCAGCGGAGCGTGGTGATGCTGCGGATCGTCGGCGACTTCTCGCTCGAGCAGACGGCGGAGATCCTCGGCAAGAGGGTCGGTGCGGTGAAGTCCTTGCAGAAGCGCGGCTTCGATCGGCTGCGGACCATCCTTCCCGGGGCGTATCCCGAATCGATGCAGCAGCGGTTACGAGGGTGACATGAGCGGAAACCGACCACACGACTCCCTGCCAAACCCCGGGATCGACCCGGAACGGTGGGATGCGTTTGTTGGCGATCTGGGCGGGTTGGCGGAGACTCCCTCCGGCGCCGTTGCCAGCGCCCACATCGCCGCCGCCGTCGGCGCCGCTCAGGTCGAGGCGAGCCCGGGTCACCACCCGGCCCGGGCCGCATCCCCCAGACCCCTCTTGAGGAGGCGAACCGTGTTCACCGGGTTGTTCACCACCATTATCGCCAAGGTCATCGCCGGCACCATGGCGATTGCCGCCGCCACTGCCGGGGCCGCCGCCGCCGGCGTGCTTCCCGATCCGGTCCAGGGGTACATGGACGATCACGTCTTCCACCGTCAGGCCCAGGTTCGGGAGGTGGAACAGACCCAGCAGAGCGGCAACGAACTCGCCCAGTACATCGACCGGGTCGCCGAGCGGATCCGGGAGCAGGTGCGGGAGCAGGCCGAGGTCGGCACCCAGACCCAGCAGGGCCCGGGCGAGTGTGTCGAGGAACCGTGCGGAACCCAGACCCAGACCCAGCAGGGCCCCGGTGAGCAGCAGGGCCCCGGTGAGCAGCAGGGCCCGGGCGAGTGTGTCGAGGAACCGTGCGGAACCCAGACCCAGACCCAGACCCAGCAGGGCCCCGGTGAGCAGCAGGGCCCCGGTGA
>JAHJML010000254.1 GCA_018821365.1 Actinomycetota bacterium
GAAGACTCGGATTAGACAAAATCACGGGAAATCAGATCAAGAGGGTGACGAATGTGGGTAGAAACGTGAGAACTGCGTGGATTTCAGGAGAAAGAGGAGGGTGCTTCGGCACGTAGTGGACGACCCATCCTTTTTCATTTGAAAATTCGCCAAATGTGAGGGTGAAGGCGAATACATCATCTTCGCACTCCTTCAGTACCTTGATATTGGCACCCGAGTGGCCGTTTCCAGGAGGAGCCTCGACGCTAACCAGAACTGACCCACTCCTGCTCCTCTGAACTGACCCCTTTGTGATTTCTGTTTTGATACTTGAGGTTGCGGGATTGGGATCGGGGAGTGGGTAGCGGGATGGATAGGGTCGCGGAGCGAGGCCCCGCGACCTACCCCTGGGGATCACGCAGCGACGGTCCGTCGATGCGGATCGTGTGGCAGCGATGTCGCAGGCGGTCCAAGAGCGCGGCCACCATCGCTTTCTGCCCGAGGAAGGCATACCACTCCTGGTAGTCCAAGTTGGTTGTGATGATCGTTGGCTTGCGCCCGTAGCGCTCTTCCAGCAGCTTGAAGAAGATGTTGCTCTGCTCGGGACGCAGGTTCAGGTATCCCATCTCATCAATGAGAAGGAGATCCATGCGGATCAGGCGATTGAGCAGCCGACGCGAGGAGTGATCCGCCAGGCTCTGGTACATCTCGTCGAAGAGCTCCTGGGCTTTGATGAACAGACCGCGGTGTCCGACTTGCAGGGCTTTGAGCAAGATGGCGCTGGCCAGTCCCGTTTTGCCGACGCCCGTCGGCCCGACGAAGACGATGTTCGCGGCTTGGCTCATGAAGCCGAGTTCCGCGAGCTGTTCGATGACCGCCTTGCGCACGCCGGGCTGGCGCTTCCAGGGGAAAGTCTCGAGAGACCATCGTTCGGGCAGCTTGGCTCTTCGAATACGGTACTCGAGGTAGCGATCCTGCTGACTGTGATACTCCTGTCGTAGCAACGAGGTCAGGAAGTCGGCGTAACTGGGGCCCTTCTTCTCGGCGCGCGCCAGTTCCTCATCCAGGATCTGAAGCGTGCGGCTCATCCGTAGGTTCTTCAGCAGCTGTTCCAGTTCCCCGGTCATCATGCTCCTCCTCTTCCATCGTAGGCACCGGCAGACGGAAGAAGTCTCCTGCCAACCGGCGCAGGATCATGGCTTCGATGCGGTTCAGATCGATCATTCCGTAGCGCTGAGCATCGGCCACAGCCTGGGTCAGAACGTCCGTGGGGTAGTCGAGCGCCATGCGATGCAGATGGCGTATGGCACGCACCGCGCGGCCACCGTGTCGCTTGCGCAAGGCCTCGATCAGATCGGAGACCTCAGGCGCCATGCTGCGCAGCCACTTCTCTTCGGGTGTGGGCGGCAGAGGCGCTCGCTTCCAGCGCCAGGGCTCGCGATGTTCTGGCAGCGTGATGCGCAGGTTGGCACCTGGCTCCTGGCGTTCGTGGACCGCCACCAAGCGCGGGCCTTCGAAGATCCGCACCTGATCCCTGGTCTCGCGCACCTCGAGATGCCGGCCGAGCCACTGGGCCGGCACCGAGTAGCGGTTGGTGTAGAGATGAACGTAGCCGGAGATATCGACCCGGCGGATGTACAGTTGATAGACGGGCGGGACATAGGCTGGCAGCGGCAGCAACGCGGGCTTCTCGATGGCGAACCGTTCGCTGGGCCGCGCTCCCAGCGCGCGCTTGGGCCGGTCGTTGACTTCTCGGCACCATTGCAGGAGCTGGGCGTTGAGATCCTTCAGGCTGGCAAAGCTGCGGCCGGGATAGAAGTTGTGCTCGATGTAATGAAAAGGCCGTTCCACCCGCGCAGACCGGTTGGCATCACCAAGCTCATGGGCGGCGAAGCGGAAGCCGAAGTGGCGGGCGAAGGCTTCCATCTCGGGGCTGATGACAGCGTTGGCACCGGAGCCGCCGACGAGGATCACGGAGCTGTTGTCGATCATGGCGCGGTGAGCGAGGGCTTCGAAGAAGAGGAACGCTTCCGTCAGGAAGACCCGGCACTCGAAGCGGCTCCAGCGTGGATAGTCCTGCGCGAAGATCATCCGCGAGAAGCACAGGACCACAGAAGCGCACTGCAGCGGCCTGCGGCGGCCGCCGACCGCGACGGTGTGAGGCGAGGTGTCGTGCTGCATCTCTTCGCCCGGTTCGAAGTGGTAGATGCCGGCCGGGCGCTTGGGCCGCACCCCGATCCCATAGCGCCGGCAGAAGCGGGTCAGGGTCGAGTAGCCGATGTCGACCCCCTCGTCCCTGAGCTTCTCGACCACACGGATCCGGTTGCCCTCGCACTCGTGATACAACTGGCCGATACGGTCGAGATGACCGGCGAAGGGATCATCGCGCTGCAGGGCTGGTACCTGGCTGTGTCCATCACGCAGGACACGCTTGACCGAGTTCTTCGAGATGTTCAGGGCTCGGGCGATGGAGCGCACGCCGCGCCCCTGTTCGCGCAGGCGCAGGATGGCCGCGCGCAGGTCCTGATCCAGCATCGTGGGACTCCTTCTCTTCTGTGAGGCGGACGAGGGCGGCGAGCACCTGCCCGATCTCCGTCAGCAGCGCATCCACACTCCGCCGCTGGCGCGGCGTGCTGCGCTGGTAGACGCCGGCATGGAGTTGTTGGCGGACGCGGCGAGCCAGGGCGGAGAGCGTCTCGAGATCGCCGATCAGTCGGCCGGCCTGACCTTGAGGCTCAATGATCTCGGCCCTCTGTGTCTCTTCCTTGGCTTTGAGATAAAGCCAGGGATGTTCGATCAGCCGCCGGCGCTGCTGCTCATCCCCCTGGCGATAGCCCTCGTAGAGCGCATCCATCTGCCGCACCGAGATCCTGCGGCCTTCGAGATGCTCGACCAGCTCCCGGCAATGGCCCGCCTTGCCCCGGGACAACGGCACCAGAGATCGCATGGCGGCTTGGGGAGGGATCTGGCCCCGCCGGACGGCTGCTTGTACAGGCTCCGGGAGCACGCGTACCAGCGCCAGGCGCCGGCTGATCCAACTGGGTGACCGCTGCAGGGCCACGGCCAGCTCCGCTTGGTGCTGGCCTTGGACCTCGACGAGCTCGCGCAGGAGCCACCCGTCTTCAAGTGCGCAGCGCCGGCGGGCAGCCTCAAACCGCAGGCTCTGGATCAGAGCCTCGGCCTCGCTCAGGGGCAGAATGAGCGCCTCGACCCCATCGTGCGCCAGGGACTCCAGGGCGCTGACGCGTGCATAGCCGTCGATGAGCACGTAGCCGCCGGCGGTGCTGGGGACGGCAAAGACAGGGGTCTGCTGGCCATACTGGTGGATCGAGGCGGTCAGGCGGCTGACGCGACCCGGGTCGGCGATGCGCAGCCCCTCGTACTTGCGCTCGAGCTCGCGGATCTCAATCTCCATGGCCAGTCGCCTCCCGGGGGCGGTCATAGCTGCCCCGATGATCGCAGCCTATGGCGGCACTGGCGCGCTGACCATCGCGTCTCGCAGCGCCTCAGGGGGGAGTCGGCGCGCAACTGCTTGTCTCGTAGTCAGTTCCGCGCGAACGGCGTCTCGCACCCCTTCCCAGAGGACTTTGCTCGCAACTTCCACTACAATAACGACTTGCTGGCCAACGACGTCTCGCGCGGCCTCCAGGTTCACTTTGCGCAATGGCGAGACTCCGAAGGGATCGACCGGCGGTGTGGAAGGCGGCGGAGGACAGAGATGTAGACGCCGCCACAGTCGGAGATCGGCGTCGTAGCCCGGGTTCCGACAATGCCAGTTGCTGCAGGACCGGCGGTGACGCTCGCGCTGACACTCCGGGGAGCTGCAGACCCGCTGCCGATCACCTTGACGCGCGTCGACTCGGAACCACTTGCCACAGATCCGACAGGGCTTGCGGACTCTCCTGCGTGACATGTGCCCACCCTCCCTTCCCAGGGGAGGGTGACGAATCAGCCCACGAACGAGAAGGGCCGAAGCCAAGTGAACAAGTCACACGGAGACTGCTTCGATGGGTCCGTTCTGCTGAGCAGGGGCGGGTCAAATCTGGAGAGCGTTCAAGCTTCAAGGGC
>JAHJML010000297.1 GCA_018821365.1 Actinomycetota bacterium
CTCAATGCCGACAAGCAGGACAAGATCACACGACTGCTCGACAGCGCCGATGGTCCGATCGGCGTGCTCGAGACCTACTCACACAGACTCCTCTCCAAGAAGAGGGATTACCTGAAGACGTTCGGCCGGATCGAGACCCATTTTCTGTGCCTCAAGCAGGGCGAGGGGTTGGACCTCTATGATGGTCCAGTTGAGCTCATGATGGCGTCCGGCGAGCGTAAGACCATACGCCCGGCCGAGATTCTCGAGGTCGTAACCGAGAGAGAGGTTGACTACTCCTACGTTCGGCACCCCTACCTCACGGCCCTTGGCCCGGAATCTGGGCAGTTTCGTGTAGGTCCGCTGGCGCGGCTGCAGAACGCTACTTGGGACAGTCCGAGCCTTCGTGAGTTCAGGCACACTTTCGGGAACAGCTTGGTACAGGCCACGATGGGTTATCACCTTGCACGCATCCCCGAGATTTACGAATGCATTCGGCAAATGCGGGTTATCCTGGACTCGGGGCTCGATGACGAGGTGAAGAACGTGGCGCGGCCACGGGCGGGAATCGGCGTCGGGGTCGTCGAGGCACCGCGCGGGATTCTGCTACATCAGTACGAGACTGACAGTAAAGGAACAATCCGTCACGCGCGAGTGATTGCCCCCACTACCTTCCACCAAGGTAGCATCGAGCGGTCGACCCTGGAGGCGGCAAGATCTATCCTCAATGGAAAGGGTGGAGAATGCTCCATCGATCACAAGGTGGAAATTGAACAGGTAATCCGAGCCTACGATCCCTGCATGTCGTGCGCCGGGGCTACTCAACTGCGAGTCATCAAGCGCCAATCGTCAGGAGAAAGTCATGCTTAGATCGTTCCGCCGAGCATATCACGTCGGAATTGACCGGAATAAATGCATAGGATGCCTGCTCTGCGTCAAAAACTGCCCAACCGATGCGCTCCTGGAAAGACGGCGAGAGCCGTTTCCGGCCCCGTTTCTGGCCCGACCCCAGAATTGCTCTGGCTGCCTGGTGTGCGAAGAGAACTGTCCAGTCGGCGCGATCAACGTTGAAGCCGTGGAGTCTGAGGCCACCAGTCGAGGCCATTGGACCGCGGACGTCATCGAGACCATCCGTCTCAGGGCGCACACTGGGCACAATCTTCTGCGAGGGTGCGGATCCGGCCGCCCGCTGCCGACGCTGGACGACATCATCATTCTCCCGGCGCAGCTGACCAGGACTCCTGTGGACAAATACAGGCAGGAGTGCAACACGCGTGTGTGCATCGGCGAGGGACGAGTAGCACGGCCTTTGCAGCTCGAGATTCCTATCATGATCGCGGCGATGTCCTATGGCGCAATCAGCAGGAACGCGAAGATGGCGCTCGCAGCAGGCACCGCGCTGGCCGGAACTGCGGCCAACACGGGAGAGGGAGGTTCCTTTCCTGAGGAGCGGCAACTGGCAAAGAAGCTGGTGGTCCAGTGGTCCACCGGTAGGTTCGGCTGCAGCAGAGAGTACCTTAGGACCGCTGATGCAATTGAAATCAAGATCGGGCAGGGCGCAAAGCCTGGGATGGGCGGCCACCTCATGGCCGAGAAGGTCACGCCGGACATCGCGCGCATCAGGGGTATTCCTGTCGGGACTGATGCTTTGAGCCCGTGCAGGCATCTGGACATGACGCGACCGGGAGACCTTGGCAAACATGTCCAGTTGCTCCGAGAGATCACCAACTGGGAAGTGCCGATCATCGTCAAACTCGGCCCTGGCGAAGTCTATAGGGACGTGAGGCTTGCGCTCGAGGCCGACCCGGACGCTATCGCAATCGACGGAATGGAGGGCGGCACAGGAGCCTCCCCTGAGGTAACGACCGATCACGTCGGAGTCCCCACGCTTGGTTGCATCGTTCCTGCAGTGAAAGCTCTGGAGGACTCCGGGAAGAAGGACTCCGTAAGGCTGATACTGCTGGGCGGTATCAAGTCGGGAGCAGATGTAGCGAAGGCTATCGCGATGGGCATTGACATCGTTGGAATCGCGTCAGCAGCCTTGATCGCCTTGGGATGCCGAGTGTGCAAGCAGTGTCACAAGGGACGGTGCGTATATGGAATAGCCACCCAAGACAGCGAACTGACCGCTCGACTCGATGTCGAGGAAGGCGCCAGGAAGGTTGCCAACTACCTTTCCGCGTTGGCCGAAGAGCTGAAGATACTCGCAATGTTGGCTGGGCATGGTGACATCTACCAGCTTCAGCGCTACGAACTCAGGGCCCTCAACAGAGAGGCTGCAGATATCACAGGACTGGGACTGATCGGAGTCGAGGCAGCTGGGGGTGATTTTCTGCCCAGCCTTGCTGGATACACGCGAGTAGCATGACCAGAAGTGATCAACCTGGGAGTACCACGTCGACCAACAGGCTGGACGAAGCGATGGATTCTAGCTAGCCTAGCGTCCAGTCAGCTCCTCGCAACTCTTTTCAATCATCTCGAACGCCTGTTCTTGAAAGAAACCGTCGCATTCTGGAGTGTCCATCTCTCTGAGCTCGTCAATGACATCACACGAATAGTGACTCGGGTCCTCCTCGCAGACAGCCTCTAGGCAGTC
>JAHJML010000259.1 GCA_018821365.1 Actinomycetota bacterium
CCTCACGCCCGAGCCCATCGCTTCCAGGGTCCTGCGGTCCACCTCCTCGGCGTCGTCGCGGTGCGGGTAGTGGGAGAGATCGGAACTGGCGACGATCAGCACCTCCCTGTCCCGCAGCAGGTCGGCCAGGGCGTGCCCGAACGCTTCGCACGACTCCGGGTCGTGGAGACCGACGATGGCGGCCAGCAGCGGCGTGTCGGGAAACAGCACCTGGGCGAAGGGCACCTGCACCTCGATCGAATGCTCGCGGGCGTGGACCGCCGGCGTGAAGCCGTAGTCGTCGTCCAGCGACATCAGCTCGCGGGACGTCTCGACGTCGACGGCCGCCGTGCCGAGAGGCGTGCGGTAGCCGCTGCCGGCGTAGACGGAGACGCCGGTGAAGCCGGGCGTGGTGTGGTTGGTGCCGAGGATCACGATCAGATCGTAGGCATGGCCCCGCACCTGGTTCCACGCGTCCGCGGCGATCTGCCCCGAATAGATGTAGCCGGCGTGGGGGGCGATCAGGGCCAACGGTTGCTGGCCGGCCGGCCGGGCCGAGGCGAGGAAGGCCTCGACGGCGCCCCGCAGGCGCGCGGGGTCGTCGGGATAGAACGAACCGGCCACCACGGGACGTCGCACCGGAGCCGGCCACGCCGCGCTCGCCCAGGCCAGGCAGACCGCGACGGCGAGCAGCCGCGCCGTCGCGGTCCCGCATCGCCGCCTCATGACCAGACTCCGGCGATACGCTCGCCGCAGGTCTTGCACCTGCCGCGCTCCAGGTCCGACATCTCGACGCTGAACCCCTTGCGCCGGATCAGGATCCTGCCGCAGCCGGGGCACATGGTGTGGTTGCCCGCGTGTCCAGGCACGTTGCCGACGTAGGCGAACTTCAGGCCGTGGTCGATGGCGATCCCGCGCGCCCGTTCCAGGGTCGCCACGGGTGTCGGGGGCAGATGCCGCAGCTTGTATTCGGGATGGAAACGCGTGAAATGCACCGGCACGTCGGGACCGAGCGCGTCCACGACCCAGGCGGCCAGCCCGTGCAGCATGGCGTCGTCGTCGTTCAGGGTGGGCACCACCAGGTTCACCAGCTCCAGGTGGACGCCGCTGCGCGCCACCTGCTCGATGCTGCGCAGCACGGCCTCGAGATCGGCGTCGCAGACGTTGCGGTAGAAATCGGGGCTGTAGCCCTTCAGGTCGATCTTGACGGCGTCGAGCACCTCGCACATCTCCGCCAGGGGCTCGGGACGCATGATCCCGCAACTGACCAGCACGCTGCGCAGGCCCCGTTCGCGCCCCGCGCGGGCGATGTCGGTGAGGTATTCGGTGAAGACGGTGGGCTCGTTGTAGGTGAAGGCGATGACCGGCACGCCCCTGTCACGAGTGCCGTTGGCCACCGATGCCGGCGGGACGACGCGCGTTTCGTAATCCTCGGGCCGCGCCTGGGATATCTCCCAGTTCTGACAGAAGCGGCAGCGCAGGGGGCAACCCGAGGTGGCCAGGGAGAAGGCCTGGGCGCCGGGGAGGAAGTGGTAGAAGGGTTTCTTCTCGATGGGGTCGATGTGGCTCGTGATGGGGCGACCGTAGACCAGCGTGCGCAGCTCTCCGCCGACGTTGACGCGGGCCCGGCACCGGCCCCGCTCGCCGTCCGCGATGAGGCATTCCTGCGCGCAGAGCAGGCACTTGACCTGCCTGCCCTTGTGCGCGTAGGGGGCGGCGACGTCCGCCTCGCCGTCGGCGTGGCACTTCAGGCAGTCGTTTTCGCCGGCCGCTCCGGCGGCGATCCAGTACCGGGCGAGGGGAGCCTGTCGAATGAGCTCGTCGAGATCGGTGCGGGCCACGGCGTCGACGGCTCCGGGGAGGAACCTGCCCGCCGGCCAGGGCGGCGACAGCAGACATCCGGCGGCGCCGGCGGCGACGCCCAGTCTCGCCAGGAGTTCGATGAACTCCCGTCGTGTGAGGTCCCTGGCAGCCATGGTTTCAAGCCTCGAGGAGAGAAAGGGCGCGATCGATGTCCTCGCGTCGCAGGTAGACCACGTACCCGTACCCCTTGCACCCGTCGGTGATGCCGCTGGAGGAGGCCACGTTGATCCCCGCGTCGAACAGGCGCCGGTGGATCTCCACGAGGGCGCCCAGTTCATCGTCGCCCTGGATGAGCAGGGCGCGGTGGGGACCGTTGAG
>JAHJML010000028.1 GCA_018821365.1 Actinomycetota bacterium
CACCAACGCTATCAACTCATTGGTTCGCTCGGAATGCACCTCTGGCTGCCTGTTGGAGTCGATGGCGGCGACCTCCCGTTTCAGGGCAGCGATTCGCTCATCGAGTATCTCTCCTTCGAGGCCACGGGCGACCATCGTCGGGTCGTCGAGGGGTCGATCATCAAGGGCAAGAGCGCTCATCTCTTCTAGGAGCTCACCGCTGTCGGCCAGCAAGGAACCGAGGTCTGGAGGTTCCCCGGGACCAAGGCCTTCCAAGACGGGCCACAGCACCTCATATGCGGCGCGGCACACCGGATCGGCGAACAGCCTCTCATCGATTACGACGCCTCGGAGGCGGTGGTCATTGGCCAGCATCAGACGGATGAGTTCTCGTTCGATGCGTTGCCGTCTACTGGTGGGCTTCGCTGCTTGCCTCGAGCTAGGCGTCGGAACGGTCGTCGTCCGGGCCGCCGCGTCGACCGCCCTCTGCACCTCCTTCAGATCCACCCCTGTCCTGCGCGACAGCATCTCGACGTATTCACTTCGCGCCACGTGATCAGGATGCAGGACCACCAGTTCGGCGGTCGCCCGGATCGCCCGACCGCGGGCTTCTCGCTCGTTTAGGTCGAAGCGGTCCAGTTCGGTCTGCAGCCGGAATTGCAGCATCGGGGTCGAGTCGGAGATGGCCTTGGCCACCAGATCCAGGTCCCCGGCGGCGGCCACGTCGGCGGGGTCTCTTCCCGCCGGCAGCAGGGCCACCCGCAGGTCGAGGTCCCCCGGCACACTGTGCTCGAAGCCCCGCAGGCTGGCCGCCAGGCCGGCATCGTCGGCATCGAACATCAGCACCACCCGTTCGGTGAACCGCCGCAGCAGATCGAAGTGGTCCTCCCCCAGGGCGGTCCCACAGGTCGCCACGGCGCCGCCGACCCCGGCCAACTGCAGGCCGATCACATCGGTGTACCCCTCCACGATCACCGCGGTCTGATCCTTGACGATGTCCGACTTGGCCCAGTTGAGGCCGTAGAGCAAGCGGGACTTGTGGTAGATCGGCGTCTCCGGCGAGTTGAGGTACTTGGGGCCGTCCCCTTCGAGCAGGCGGGCCCCGAAGCCGACCGCATCGCCCCGCAGGTCGTAGATGGGGAACATGATCCGGCCCCGGAACCGGTCGAAGACCCGCCCGGTGCGGGACCGCACCGCCAGGCCGGCCGTCACCGCCAGATCGTCGTTGACCCGGTGGTCCCGCAGGTGCTTGATGAGGGCGTCCCCGACCGCAGGCGAGTAGCCGAGGGCGAACCGGCCCACCACATCGGCGTCGTAGCCCCTCCCCCGCAGGTAGCCGCGGGCCCCGGCGGCGTCGGGGGACTTGCGCAGCGTGTCGAGGTAGAACTCCACCGCCGTCTGGGTGGCGTCGACCAGCACCTGGCGCCGGTCGCGGCGGCGGGCGGCCTCGGGGTCACGGTGCAGGGTGATGCCCGATCGGCGGGCCAGCATCTCGACGGCGTCGGAGAACTCGAGTGCCTGGGTGTCCTGGACGAACCGGAACAGGTCGCCGCTCTTGCCGCACCCGAAGCAGTGGTAGAGGCCCCGGGCCGGGTCGATCGACATCGAGGGGGTCTTCTCCTGGTGGAACGGGCACACCGCCATCACCGATCGCCCCGACCGCCGCACCTTGGTGACCTCGGCGACCAGTTCGGCCAGGTCGGTGGCCGCCCGGACCTGCTCGATGTCTTCGCGCCGGTATGCCATTGGCGGCGAGTGTACCGACCGGGCCGTGCCTCTAGAGGCCGATGGTTCGGGCCGGCCAGGTGCGGTTGATGTAGGTGCCGTCGCCCAGCTGGCCCCTGTCGTTGCGGCCCCAGCACCACACCTCGTCCACCGAGGCGGCCGCGCATGCGTGGTGCCAATCGACCGACAGCAGGAAGGCATTCGGCAACTGGCCGACCCCGCCGGGGCCGGCGACCGCCACCGGCGAGAGACGATCGATGGTCGTGGCGTCCCCCAACTGGCCGGCGTTGTTGAGACCCCAGCACGAGACGCTGCCGTCCCCGTGCCGGGCACAGGTGTGGTCGCGGCCCGAGGACACCCCGGCCACGTCGGCCAGGGTGCCGGAACCGTCCCGCCCGTCGACCTGGACCGGATAGTTCTCGTTCGACGTGGTGCCGATCCCGAGTTGCCCCTCATCGTTGCGGCCCCAGCACCAGGCGGTCCCGGCGGCCAGCACCGCACAACTGTGCTGGTCCCCACCGGAGATGCCGGCGACTCCGGTCAGGTACCCCGAGCCGCCCGGCCCTCGCACCTGGGTGGGGCGGTTGCGGTCGGAGGTGGACCCGTTGCCGAGCCGATGCCGGCTTCCCTCGCCCCAGCACCAGGCGGTGGTGTCGGCCCGCACCACACAGGAGTGTTGGAATCCGACTCCGATCATGGTGACCGAGGCGAAGACCCCGGACCCGTCGGAGCCCACCACCCGCACCGGGGTCCTCCGGTCGTGCCACGTCCCATCCCCCAACTGCCCCTCGTCGTTGTCCCCCCAGCAGGCCATGGTGCCGTCCGAGAGGCGGGCGCAACTGTGATCCCGCCCGGCATCCATGCCGACGACTCCTGCCAGGTACCCGGCGCCGCCGACCCCGCCCACCCGGGTCGGGCTGTGCCGGTCGGTGGTGGTGCCGTCCCCGACCTGCCCGTTGCCGTTCTCGCCCCAGCAGTAGGCCGAGCCGTCGCCGAGGAAGGCGCAGGTCTGCTCGCGGCCGGCGGTGATCCCGGCCACCCCCGACAGGTGGCCGCTGCCGCCCGGCCCGGCCACCCGGGTGGCGGTGGTGCGGTCGGTGGTGGTCCCGTCGCCGAGTTGGCCCTTGCCGTTCTCGCCCCAGCACCAGGCGGTGCCGTCGCCCAGCACGGCGCACGAATGCTCCTCGCCGGCCGCCACATCCACCACCGAGTGCCAGGTTCCCGAGGCGAGCAGATTGGCGGGACTAACCGTCGGAGCGCTGAACGACGCCAGGGCGGTGGCGGCGGTGGCTCCCAGCAGGACGACGGACACCGCCCCCACCACCGCCCAGCGGCGGAAACCGTGCCTCGGCGGGGCATCTGCTTCCACCAAGCCGGGCCGACGATGCCCCAGCCACACCGACAACGACAGCAGTGCCAGGAAACCGGCCAACCCCGGCCAGTTGCCGGCGCGCAGCCAGTGGGCCGGCAGGCCGGCATAGGGGACGAGGGCCCTGGCGACCCCCTTGATGTCGGACGGATCCACCGGCGTCGAATCGGCACCGGGGTTGGCGTCGCCCTTGGTGAGGTAGGTTCCGTCGGGGTTCACCGCCACGATCCGGTGCATCACCGGGGTACGGGTCGTGTCGCTCTGGAACAGGATGACGGCACCCGGCCCGAGGCCGACACCGTCGTGGGGACTGGTCAGCACCACATCGCCCTCCCGCACCACCGGGCTCATCGAGTCGGAACCGACCACCGTCGGGGACCAGCGGAAGGCCATGGGGAGCAGCGCAAAGGCGAGCAGCCAGAGACAGGCGCTGTAGACGAGGACCCCGATCGAGGAGGTGACCAGGCCCACCACGCGGCGAGGCCTCCGGGTCCCCTCGACGGGTTCCCGGAGGCCTCTGCTGGTGTCGGCTGGTGGAGCCATGCCCTCTCCAGGTGACAGACGGTCGGTGGCTGCTTCAGATCACCTACTGGTTCTGGGCTTCCCAGGTGAAGGTGATGCCGGCATCGAGACCCTGGGCGTCGTTGTCGTCCTGCAGGGTGAAGGTGAACCGGTAGGTCTTGGCGTCGTCGGTGGCGGCGGCGGTCCACGAACCGGTCCCACCGGCGAAGTCGGTGTAGGCCGCCGCGAAGCCGGCCAGGTCGCCCGAGTAGAACGACGAACCGGAGAAGCCGGTGCAACCGGCGAACGAACCGCCGGTGCCGAGTTCGACCGTCAGGTCGAGGTAGGCGTCGAGGCCGCTGCCGGTCAGGTCACCGGAAGCCACGTACATCTCGATGTCGGCGGGGGCCAGCGATCCCTCGTAGGTGACCTCGATGCACTTGGTGGCGGTGTCGCCGGGAGCCATGTTGCTGACCGCAAACATCGCCGCCCCGGAGTCGTCGTCGGTCAGGACGACGTCGCCCGCCCCGAACGAGTTGCCGGCGTTGCCGGCGGTGTCGAAGAACGCCGCCCGGGAGGTGCCCATCACGAGCATTCCCACCAGGAGGAAGGCCGCAACCGGCATGACGATGCCGGCGAGCACCTCTCTGTGGGAACGCCGGATGGTGGTGGAGGAAGACATGAGATCCGATCCTTTGACTCGGCTGCGATATCGAACTCATGCATCGGTGCGGATTCTTCTGATCTTCGGACCATCTCGAATTGGCACGAAATGACTAGTCACCCCCCACCGATCTCCATGATTCCCCCGGCATCTCCAGAGTGGTCCGACGATCGATGAACCGGGGAGACCGGTCAGAGCAGCCCGGCGAACCGCCCGGTGAGATGGTCCACCAGGCCCGCCATCGGGACCCGCTCCTGTTCCATGGTGTCCCGGTCCCGCACCGTCACCGCCTGGTCCTCCAGAGAGTCGAAATCGACGGTCACCGCGTAGGGGGTGCCGATCTCGTCCTGGCGCCGGTAGCGGCGCCCGATCGACTGGGTGACGTCGATCTCGATGTTCCAATGCGGCCGCAGGTCGTCGGCGATCTGCTGAGCCACCTCCATCAACTCGGGCTTCTTCGACAGCGGCAGCACCGCCACCTTGATGGGGGCCAGACGGGGATGGAGGCGCAGCACCACCCGGGTCTCGCCCCTCACCTCTTCCTCGTGGTAGGCGTCGAGCAAGAAGGCAAAGGCCGACCGGGTCAGGCCGGCCGCCGGTTCGATCACGTAGGGGTAGTACCGCTCGTCGGTGGCCTGGTCGTAGAAGCGGAGATCCTGCCCGCTCCGCTCGGCGTGCGCCTTGAGGTCGAAGTCGGTCCGATTGGCGATGCCCTCGAGTTCGTCCCATCCCCACGGGAACCGGTAGTCGACGTCGCTGCACCCCGCCGCGTAGTGGGCCAGTTCGTCCTTCTCGTGGGCGCGCAGGCGGAGGTTCTCCTCCTTCATGCCGAGGGACAGATACCAGTTGCGGCGCTCCTCCAGCCAGTAGCGGTACCACTCCTCGGCCTCGGCGGGCGGGACGAAGAACTCCATCTCCATCTGCTCGAACTCCCGGGTGCGGAACACGAACTGGCCGGGGGTGATCTCGTTGCGGAACGACTTGCCGATCTGGGCGATCCCGAACGGCGGCCGCATCCGGGCGGTCCGCACCACGTTGGCGAAGTTGATGAAGATGCCCTGGGCGGTCTCCGGCCGCAGGAACACGGTGCTGCCCTCGTCCTCGACCGGGCCCATGAAGGTCTTGAACATCAGGTTGAACTGCTTGGGCGATGTGAACGAATCCCGCTTGCCGCAGTTGGGGCACTGGTGCTCGTCTTCGAGTTTGTCGAGACGGAACCGGTTGTTGCAGGAGGTGCACTCGACGAGGGGGTCGGTGAAGGAGTCGACATGGCCGCTGGCCACCCACACTTCGGCCGCCTGGATGATCGCCGAGTCGAGGCCGACGATGTCGTCCCGCCCCGTCACCATCGCCTGCCACCACGCCTGGCGGACGTTGCGCAGCAACTCGACCCCGAGCGGCCCGTAGTCCCACGACGACCGCAGCCCGCCGTAGATCTCCGAAGCCGGGTAGACGAAGCCGCGCTTCTTGGCGAGGTTGGCGATGGTGTCGAGCGTGACGTCGGTCATGGGAACCTCCAGGAAGGGCGCATGGTAGGCGTCCCCCCGGCGAGGCCCGATCACCCGGTGGCGACGCCCCCGAAGCGGCGCCCCCGGCGGCGGTAGTCCTCGACGCAGGCGGCCAGGTGCTCGCGCCGGAAGTCGGGCCACAGGGTCTCGGGGAACGAGAACTCGGCGTAGGCCGCCTGCCACAGCAGGAAATTCGACACCCGGATCTCCCCGCTGCTGCGGATGACCAGGTCGGGGTCGGGCATGTCGGGGGCGTAGAGGCTGGCGGCGACATGCCCGATGTCGATGTCGGCGGGGTCGAGGGTGCCGTCGGCCGCCCGGCGGGCGAGGGCCCGGGCCGCCTCGGTGATCTCCCGGCGTCCCCCGTAGTTGAAGGCGAACACCAGATGCAGGGTGTCGTTGCCCGCCGTCAAGGCCTCGGTGTCGGCGATGTGCCCCCGCAGCCGATCGCTCACCCGGGGATCGTTGCGGTCGCCGATGAAGATCACCCGGACCCCCATGCCGTTCAGTTCGTCCCGACGCCGCAGCAGCAGGTCCTCGTTGAACTGCATGAGGAAGGCGACCTCGTCGTCGGGACGGCTCCAGTTCTCCGTGGAGAAGGCGTACACCGTGAGCCACTCCAGGCCCAGTTCGATGGCGCCCTCGACCACGTCGAAGAGGGCCGCCTCGCCGCGGGCGTGCCCGTACATGCGCTGCTCGCCCCTGGCGTTGGCCCAGCGGCCGTTACCGTCCATGATGATGGCCACGTGGCGGGGGACGGGGCGGAGGGCCTCGCTCATAGCACCTTGACCGCCGCCGCCAACCGCCGATCGAGGTGGTACTCGAGGAAGCGCCTCGTCACCCCCAGGGCGTCGGTCGTCAGCGATCGATCGGCCTCCGGCAGGTCGTTGATCGGGGCGGCCGCCAGGGCCGCCAGGTAGGCGGTGAGGCCGTCCCGCAGCGCCACCGCACCGGGAGTCCGGCACTTGTCGCACAACACCCCCCCGGCCGCAAAGGCGAACCGGTGGAGGCCGTCGGGGGTGCCGCACCCGGCGCAGGCATCCAGGGCCACCGCCACCCCCACCACATCGGCCCCCTTCAGCAGGAAGGAGGTGAGCAGGTCGGGGTGCATCGGTCCCACCTCGAGCGCCCGCAGCGAGCGCTGCAGCAGCAGGAAGGCACGATGGGAGGACTCCTCCTCCTGGCTGACGATGTCGAGCAACTCGACCATCGCCCCCGCCGCCAGCACCTTGTCGAGATCCTGCCGCAGGTGAGGAAAGGCCTCGATCACCTCGGCCTGGGTGATGGTGTCGAGGTTGCGGCCCTCGTAGAGGACCAGATCGACGTGGGAGAACGGCTCCAGACGGCCCCCGAAGCGGCTCTTGGTCTTGCGGACCCCCTTGGCCACCGCCCGGATCTTCCCCTGGTTGGGGCTGAGCAGCACGACGACCCGGTCCGCCTCCCCGAAGGGGTAGGACCGGAGAACGATGCCCTGGTCGTGTCTGAGTCCCATGTCCTCCGCCTCGCCGCACCACAGCGTACCGGCGCCGTCGGGGCCACCCGGGAACCCCACCGGCCCCGCCGTCCGTCCCAGTCTCGAACCGACGTGGAGGGTCCGATCATGCGAAGCCCCATCCGAGCATCCCTACTGACCGGCACCCTGCTGACGATCCTGATCGCCTCGCTACCGGCGGTCGCCTCGGCACAGGTGATCCCGCCCGAGCCGCCCCCCTGTCGGATCCCCTGCCCGTTCCCCGAGGGGCCGATCGTGGTGGAGGACTACCGGGTCGAGGTGACCATCACCGACCAGGTCGCCACCACCACCGTCGTCGAGGTGCTCCGCAACGACGGAACCTGGATGGCCGAGACCGAGTTCCTCCACCCGCTGCCGCCGGGAGCCGTGGTCACCGGCCTGACCCTGTGGATCGACGGCGAACCGGTCGAGGGCGAAGTGCTGCCGGCGGACGAGGCGGCCGAGGTCTACCGCCGGATCGTGGCCGAGATCCGCGATCCCGCCCTGTTGGAGTTCGTCGACCACGGGTTGGTGCGGGCATCGGTGTTCCCGATCCCCGCCGGCGGCGAGCGTCGCATCGAACTGGAGTACACCCAGGTGCTCGAGGCCGATCAGGGATTGGTGCGCTACCGGCACCCGTTGGGCACCGAACTCGGGGGCCGCACCGCACCCGAGCACATGAGCGCCCACATCGAGATCTCCTCGTCGGTTTCCATCGCATCGGTCTACTCCCCTACCCATGAGGTCTCGATAGACCGGAGCAACCGCCGCCACGCCACCGTCGGCTGGGAGAGCGGCGACGAGATCCCCGACATCCCCCTCTCCCTCTACTACTCGGTCGGTGACGGAGAGATCGGCCTCAACGTCCTCTCCTTCCGGGAACCCGGCGCCGAAGACCCGGGCGGGTTCTTCGTGCTGCTGGCCTCCCCCGGCATCGCCGACGATGGGGATCGGGTCATCGCCAAGGACATCATCCTGGTGATCGACCGGTCCGGGAGCATGGAGGGCGAGAAGTTCCGCCAGGCCCAGGACGCCGCCGCCTTCGTGCTCGGCAACCTCAACCGGGACGATCGGTTCTCGGTGATGTCGTTCAGCACCGGCGTGGACGCCTATCGCAGCGGCCTCCGTCCCGCCGACGAGGCCGGCGCCGCCATCCACTGGATCGAGGGCCTCGGCCCGGCCGGGTCGACCAACATCGACATGGCACTCCTCGAGGCATTCGGGGTGGCCGGCGTCGAACGGCCCACCTACGTGCTGTTCCTGACCGACGGCCTCCCCACCGAAGGGGAGATCGACACCGACGACATCCTCGCCAACGCGGCGGAGGCGGCCTCCCGCAACATCCGGGTGTTCGCATTCGGGGTCGGCTACGACGTCGACACGATCCTGCTCGACAGCCTGGCCGAGCAGCACCAGGGGACCACCGACTACGTCACCCCCGACGAGGACATCGAGGCGACCGTGTCCGGCCTCTACCGCAAGCTCAGCAACCCGGTGCTGACCGGCCTGGAGATCGACTTCGGCGGGGTGCAGGCGTACGACCTGTACCCGGCCTCGCTCCCCGACCTGTTCTCCGGCGAGCAACTGATCGTGGTGGGCCGCTACCGCGAGGGCGGCACCACCGACATCGTCCTGCGGGGCATGATCGGCGACGAGGCCCACACCTTCACCTACGAGGCCCGCACCTTCGAGTCACAGGGCGGGATGGATGCCATCCCCCGGCTGTGGGCCACCCGCAAGATCGGCACCCTGCTGCGCGACATCAGGATCCACGGGGCCGACGAGGAGACGATCTCCCAGATCGTCGCACTGTCGATCCGCTACGGGATCGTCACCCCCTACACCTCGTACCTGGTGACCGAGGACGCCCCGTTCGGCGCCGCCGAACAGGAACGCCTCTCCGAAGACGCCTACGCCGCGGCTGCCTCCACCACCTTGGAGCCGTCGGGAGAGGGTGCGGTGGAAGCCGCCGAAGCCGCCGGTGCCCTCAGCGACGCCGAGGGAACCGCCGCGCCGGTCGCCGCCTACCGGGATCTGATCCGGGTGGCCGGGAGCCGCACCTTCCTCTGGTCGGACGGCGCCTGGGTCGACACCGCCTACGACCCCGATGTGATGGATTCGGTGGCGGTGCCGTTCCTGTCCGACGGCTACTTCGCCCTGGCCGCCGCCGACCCCGCCCTGGCCGAGGCGCTCTCGGTCGGTGAGCAGGTGATCGTGGTCTGGCGGGGGTCGGCCTACCGGGTGGTGGAGGAAGGGCATCCCGCCGACCCGATCGACCTGGATGCCACCACGACCACCAGCGTCACCTCGACCAACGGCACCGTCGGGTCGACGACGGCCACCACCGTCACGGCCGCCCCGGCCGAGGCCCCCGCCGACGCCACCCCCTGGTGGCTGTTCGTGGCCGGGATGGCCACCCTCTCGGCGGCGCTGCTGACGGTGGCGCTGCTGCTGCGGCACCGCCGCATCTGATTCGAAGCCCGGGCCGGGGGGTGATTCGCCCCCCGGCAACGGGACCTTGTGCCCTAGGCGGCACCCGGCCGCAGCGAGATCATGTGAGGCGCAGGCGGGGAGCCGTCGAGAGTACCGACACAGCGCCTTCCGGTCCCTCGTGTCCCCCGGCTCCCCGCTCTGCCAACGGTCATGGTGGCACCCCTTCCGTCTCGGCGACCTCCTGGCGCACTCGATACCCGTTCCCCTGTCCTTTTCTCCTCCCTCAAGGGGGGAGTCCCGGAGGAGCCAAAGGCTCCGGAGGGGAAGGGGGTGCTTGGGTCACGGTTCCACACGCACCCCTTCCGGCCCGGCCCTACGGGCCGAGCCACCTTCCCCTTAGGGGAAGGAAAAGGAACGGGGGAGCGCCCCCGCGTGGCGTGGCACACGCACCCCTTCCGTCTCGGCCCTACGGGCCGAGCCACCTTCCCCCTAGGGGAAGGAAAAGAACGGGCGAAGGCTCCCGCGTGGCGTGGCACGCGCACCCCTTCCGACTCGGCCCTCCGGGCCGAGCCACCTTCCCCTCTAGGGGAAGGAATAGATGGCTACAGGCCGAGGCGCTCGATCATGCCGGGGCGCTGCTGCCAGTCCTTCTCGACCCTCGCTCGCAGGTCGAGGAACACCCTGGTCCCCAGCAGGGTCTCGATCTCGTGACGGGCCTCGGTGCCGGCCTCCCGGATCAGGGCCCCGTCCTTGCCGATGACGATGCCCTTCTGCGAGTCCCGTTCGACGATCAGCCTGGCGCTGATGCGGAGGACGCCGTTCGGCTGCTCCTCGGTGTCCTCGATGACCACCGCCAGGGAGTGGGGCAGTTCGTCGCGGAGCCGCGCCAGGAACTTCTCCCGGATCAACTCGGCAAACAGCAGTTCCTCCGGCTGATCGGTGGTGGTGCCCGGCGGGAAGTATTCGGGACCCTCGGGGAGCAGCACCGCCAGTTCGCTCAGGATCGGGGCCAGGTTCTCACCCTCGAGGGCGCTGATGGGGATGTAGGCGGCGAAGTCCCACTCCCCCGCCTCCGCCAACTGCTCGGTGATCTGGTCCACCCCGGCGGCATCGATCTTGTTGGAGACGACGACGGTGGCCGCTCCGGCCGCCCCGAGCCGTTCGGCGATCAGACGGTCGCCCGGCCCGATCTTCTGGGTGGCGTCGATCACGAACAGGACGGCGTCCGCCTCGGCCAGCGAACCCTCCACCAGTCGGTTGAGCCGCTCCCCCAGAGCGGTGCGGGGGCGGTGCAGGCCCGGGGTGTCGACCAGCACCACCTGGAGGCCGTCGGCATCGACGATCCCCCGCACCGTGTTGCGGGTCGTCTGGGGCCGGGGCGAGGTGATCGTCACCTTGCTGCCGACCAGTGCATTCACCAGCGTCGATTTGCCGACGTTGGGGCGTCCTACCACCGAGACGAAGCCCGATTTCACCTGGGCGTCACCCGGACCTGGGCCACCCGGCGGCCCTGGACCCGTTCGGCGACCAGCACCAGACGGTCGTACTCGAAGGACTCGCCTTCCAGCGGAACCCGGCCGGCCAGTCCCAACATCAGGCCCCCGACCGTGTCCCAATCCTCGTCGGGCAGTTCCACCCCGTCCAGGTCGGCCAGGTCGTCGACCGGCATCCTGGCGTCGAGCAGGTAGGCGCCGTCGCCGAGGGCCACCGCCATCGGCTCCTCGACGTCGTACTCGTCGACGATCTCCCCGACCAGTTCCTCGATGATGTCCTCGATGGTCACCAGGCCGGCGGTGGAGCCGAACTCGTCCACCACCACCGCCAGGTGCACCTGATCGCGCTGCATCTCCCTCATCAGTTCCGAGACCCGCTTCGACTCGGGCACGAAGTAGGGAGAGCGCATCAGGTCGGTGACCGGGCCCGGTTCGGCACCGGCGTCCATCAGTTGGAGGAGGTCCTTGGCGTACAGCACGCCGACGATGTCATCGGAGTCCTCGCCGGAGATGGGCACCCGGGAGGTCCCCTCGGCGAGCACCACCCCCACCGCCTCATCGGTGCGGGCCGTCACCGGCAGCGTCACCATGTCGGTGCGAGGCACCATGATCTCCCTGACGATCGCCTCGGTGAAATCGAGGACCTGGCTGATCAGTTCCTTCTCCTCCTCGTCCTGGTGCGAATCCTCGGCCTCCTCGTGGTCGTCGTCGTCGAGGATCAGGTCGGTCGCCCGCTCTCCCAACCGGATGGCACCGGCCAGCGCTCTCGCCAGCCGATAGGCGGGCCGGCCGGGGTGGGCCCGCCCCCAGGCCCGGGGGATCGAGTCCCCGGCCAGGACCACGACCACGCCCAATCCGACCAGTGCCGCCATCAGCCCCCAACCCGACTGCAGGGAGGCCAGCGCCCAGGTGGCCGGGATGGTGGCCGCCACCAGCAGGGCGGCATGGATCACCCCGATCGAGGGCTGCAGGATCGCCCGGTCCTCGAGCAGTGCGGCGACCCGACCGGCGCCCCGCACGCCCTCGGCGGCGTCGTGGAGAGCATCGGCCCGCAGGGTGCGGACCAGTGACGCCCCCCCGAGTCGCAGCAGGGCGGCCGCAAACACCAGGAGGAACGAGAACGCCAGCGCCAAGCCGGTCACCTACGACCTCCCTTCCAGCAATTCATCTTCGCGCTGTTCCATGAGGACGGCCGGGTCATCCTCGTGGTGGTCGTATCCCAGCAGGTGGAGTATGCCGTGCACCACCAGCCTTGGCAGGTCATAGTCGCCCGGATCCAGCCGCTCGGCCGTGGCCCGCCGGGTGATGTAGTCCGGGCACAGGAAGATGTCCCCGAGGGCGATCGGAGGCTCGTTGGCCACCCGGCGGGGCGGATGGCCCGGCACCAGGTGCTCCAGCGGAAGCGCCAGCACGTCGGTGGGGCCGCTGCGGTCGAGGAACTGCTCGTTGTAGCCGGCCATCTGCTCGGCGTCCACCAGGATGATCGACATCTCAGTGCCCGTCGGGAGGTGCTCTGCGGTGAGGACGTGCAGGGCCAGATCCTGTATCGCCTGCCCGTCGACCGGCTCGTCCTGCTCGTCGCAGTAGAAGATGTTCACGTGGCCGGCCCACTCCTCGGCGGTGGGAAACCCGGATAGGGTATTCGGGTGTGGTAGTAGCCGATCAAGGCGTCGACGAAGGCCTCCTTGATCCGGGTCAACTCACCGAAGGTGACCTCCGACTCCTCCAACTGCCCATCCTCGACCTTCTCGGCGATGATCCCCTCCACCAGGGTGCGGATTCCTTCGCTGGTCGGATCCTCGTGCTGCACCATCGAACGGGTGGCCGCCTCGGAGGCGTCGGCGAGCATCACGATGACCATCTCCTTGCCGCGCGGCTTGCGGCCCCGGTGGCGGTAGTCGATCGGGTTGACGTCACGGTCCCCGTAGCGGTCGATCGCCTTGTGATAGAAGTACCGCATCAGGCTGGTGCCGTGATGGGTGAGGATCCCGTGGGTCACATCGGGCGGGATCCGGTATTGGCGAGCCAGGCGGAGGCCCTCGGCCACATGCGACCTGATGATGGCCGCCGACTCCTCGGGAGGGAGGTCGTCGTGCGGGTTGGACACCCCGAACTGGTTCTCGACGAAGTACTGCGGCGACACCGTCTTGCCGAGGTCGTGGTAGTAGGCCATGGCCTGCGCCAGCAGGGGATTGCCGCCGATCGCCCGGGCGGCCTTGCCCGCCAGGCTCCCCACCACGATCGAGTGGTTGAAGGTGCCGGGAGCCTCCTCCTCGATCAAGCGCAGCGCCGGGTGGTTCCGGTCGGTCAGGTCCAGCAGGGTCTGGGTGGTGGTGACACCGAACAGGCCCGCCACCAGCGGCAGCACGCCCAGCGCCACCACTCCCGAGATCACCCCGCTCCCGAAACCGAACACGGTCGACCAGACAATGGACCCGGTGCCGTAGAACCACCACGCGATGGCGGCCGCCAGTGGGACGTGCAGCAAGGCGCTGTACACCACGGCCAGGTTGAGCTGCGCCCGGGTCGAGATCGACGAGACCAGCGGGATCGGCAGCAGCGTGGCGGTGATCGCATACACCGCCAGAGCCACGTCGCCGGTGGCGAGGGCGGTGAAGGCCCCCACCGGCATGGCGATCAGCAAGGCGATCCGGGCTCCGTACAGATGGGCGGCCAGGTAGCCGAACAGCGCGGCCGGCAACAGGAAGCCGAGTTCGATCCGGTCCCTGGTCACGAACTCCGGCAGCCTGGCGACGGCGGCGGCCAGCACGATGAGCAGGCCGAGCAGCACCACCAGTTTGGGGCGACTCCAGTGCTCGGACCCGACCCGCCACAGGTAGACGGCGGCGATCAACGTCACCAGCGCCGCCAGCACCGCCAGCGCCTGCAGCGGCGGCGATTCCACCGGAGGGGTCAGCAGGCCGAGTTGAGTGATGGCGTCCAACTGGACCTCGGTGACCAGTTGGCCCACCTGGACGATGGTCTGGCCGGGGACGAAGACCACCGTCTCGTCGACCACCGCGGCGGCGGCCTCAGCACGCTGGGTGTCGGTCTCGGCCCGATCGAAGAAGCGATTGGCCTGCAGGTTGACGGCCACCAGATCGGCCACCGCAGCATCGACGAGGTCGCGCTGGTCCTCGGGCAGGTCCCGCAGGAGGATCAGCGTCGGCGGCCTGGTGACGAGTCCGGTCCTGACTCCCTCAAGTTCGGTGGCCAGGATTCCCTCCTGCAACTGCTCGCCTGCCAGGGCGAGAGCCTCGTTCTCGATGAGGTCGAAGAACTGCTGCTCGCCGTTCAGGGCGCGCTCGAGGTCGTCGTTGAGGACATCGACGATGGCGGTGATCGACGCCGTCTTCAGCAGCGGGTAGGCATCCCGCAGCAGGACGATCTGGTCCTCCCTGGGCAGCGGAGGCGGGAGGGTCGTGGTGGTGGTGGTGGAGGTCGTGGTGGTCGACGAGGTGGTGGTGGACTCCTCGCCCTCGGTGGTGGTCCCGGTCGGCTGAGTCGTGGTCGTGGTAGAGGAGGTAGAGGTGGTCGAGGTGCTGGTGGTGAACGGCGGATCGGTGGGAACGGTGAGTATCACCGGCTCGGGGTACACCGGTTGGGCCCCCGCCTCGGCATCGCTGAAGAAGCCCTGGATCCCGGCCAGCACCACGGTATTGGCATCGGGGTCCTCGGTGTACACCTCGGGGATGGCGGCGGCGGCCGCCTCCCGGCGGGCCTGGGTGGCGGCGGCGTCGACCACCGTCACTGCCTCGGTCGACGTGAAGGTCTGCGGGGAGGGCTGCTCCACCACCAGACGGATCGGGTCGACCTCCTCGCCCTGGCCCACCACCAGGATCAGGGAGGCCAGGATGATCGTCGCCGCGATCACCATGGGACGGACGAGGCCGGACAAGACACGGGTCGCCAGGGCCATCAGCGGTCGCCCTTCTCCTCGAAGAGGCGGTACGCCTCGACGATCGACGCCACGATGCGGTGCCGGACCACGTCCTCGGCCGTCAACTCCACCCGCTCGATGCCCTCGATGTCCTTGAGCACGGAGCGGGCCTGGCGCAACCCCGAGACCCGCCCGGAGGGCAGGTCGACCTGGGTGATGTCGCCGGTGATGACCATCTTGGTATTGAACCCCAGGCGGGTCAGGAACATCTTCATCTGCTCGGGCGAGGTGTTCTGGGCCTCGTCGAGCACTACGAAGGCATCGTTGAGAGTCCGCCCCCGCATGTAGGCGAGCGGGGCGATCTCGATGGTCCCCAACTCCAACCTCCGCTGGGTGTCCTCGGGGCCCAGCATCTCATAGAGGGCGTCGTAGAGGGGCCGCAGATACGGATCGACCTTGGCGGCGAGGTCACCCGGGAGGAATCCGAGCCGCTCCCCGGCCTCGACGGCGGGACGGGTCAGGATGAGGCGGGACACCAGGCCGCTGGTGACGGCTTCGACGGCGACGGCCATGGCCAGGTAGGTCTTGCCGGTACCGGCCGGGCCGATCCCGAAGACCACCGTGCCCTTGCGGATCGCATCGAGGTAGACCTTCTGGTTGAAGGTCTTGGGCCGGATCACCTTGCCGCGGCCCACCGCCACCCCATCGGAGAAGGCCGCCGAGGGCTTGCGGACATCCGACTTGACGAGCGAGATGATCCGCTGGATGCGGTCTGCGTCGAGCGGAAGGCGGCGCTCGACCAGCACCAGCAACTCCTCGAAGGCCGTCTTGGCCTGCTCGACCGTCTCGGGAACGCCGGTGATGACGAGTTCGTCGCCGCGCGCCACGATCTGCACCTGGGGGAACGCCTGTTCCACCTGGCGCAGGAAGGCGTCGCGCTCACCCAGCAACGCCAGCATGTGGGAGTTACCGGAGACGCGCAGCCTGGCCTCGATTGAGGATGCTTGCGTCACAGAATCCCTCGATGTGAGGACATAAGGGCTGCAGATTATACCCCGGTGCCCCGGGTTGACCGCCGCCACGGCGGGTGCTCAGATGGTATCGGTCGTGAGACCGAGCTCGACGAGCCGCTTCTTGAAGCCCTCTTCGGGTTCATCGAGCAGCAGTGCCAGGAGCCGCAGATCGTCACGGCGGATCGTCAGCACCTTGCCATTGAAGTCCTGGCGCATGATCTGGATCGACCTCAGGAACCGATCGAAGATGTCGGCCTCGGTCCCCGACAGCGCCTCGACCCGATTGAGATCGATGGTGACCCCACCGCTCGGCAGCGGTGCGATCGTCGCCTCTCCGGTCTCTTCCTGTGGTAGGAACTGGGTAATCGGCACCTGGAAGAACAGCGCCAGCCGATGGAGCCGCGGCAGCGAGAGGCTGCGCTCTCCTCGCTCGTAGGCGCCCACCACGGCCGCCTTGAACTCGCCGTTGGAGAGGCGTTGCACGTCCTGAAGCGAGAGCCCCCGTTGTTTGCGGATCGAGCGAAGCCTGATTCCCACCATCTCGTTGTATGTGGACGTGGCTTCCATCCAACTCCTCCGACTCCCCTGCATACCCCGCGTGTTCGCGGGGAACGCGCTGGGTATCAGCATAGCGTCAAGGAACGGCGGCGGCGAGGAACCAAGGGGGGCGTCCCCCGACTACGAACGGTGGCGGCGCTTGGCGGGCGGAGCGGGCTGCTCCCCGGTCAGTTCGGCAAAGGCCCGCAACGAGGCCTCCTGCTCGGCGGTGAGCCGATCGGGGACCTCGACCATCACCTCGACCAACAGATCCCCCCGCCCCCTCCGCTGCAGGCGCGGCATCCCCATCCTGGCGAGCCTGAAGACCGAGCCCGGCTGGGTCCCGGCCGGGATCTCCAGTTCGAAGTCGTCCTCGCCCACCACCGGGATCATCGCGGTGGCGCCCAGGGCAGCCTCCGCCAGGCCCACCTTGACCCGATGGATCAGGTCGGCGCCGTGGCGCTCGAAGCGCGGGTCCGGAGCGACGCCGACCTCGACGTAGAGATCGCCCGGGCGGCCGCCGGCATCCCCGGCAGCACCCTTCCCGGGAACCCGGATCCGGGCGCCGTCGCCGATCCCGGGGGGGATGTCCACCTCGACCCCTCGCTCGCCGTCGATGCTGCCCCGGCCCAGGCATGCCTCGCACGGCTCGACGATCACCTTGCCGCGCCCCCGGCACCGATCGCAGGCCGTGATGGCCATGGTGGCCCCGAGGATGGTCTGGCGGGTGACCCGCACCGAGCCCTGGCCGTGGCATTGGTCGCAGGTGGCGAGATCGACGCCCGCTGTGGAGCCGCTCCCCGAACAGGATTCACAAGGGATGGCGGCCCGGAAGCGGACCTGGCGGGCGGCCCCGGCGGCGGCTTCTTCGAGCGTGACCGAGACCCGGGTGCCGATGTCGGAGCCCTGGGCCGGGCCGGTCCGCCCGCCGCCCCCGAATTGGTACCCGAACCCGCCGCCGAAGAACCGCGACAGGAGATCGTCGATCCCCGCAAACGACGAGAACAGATCGCCCGCCTCGAAGGAGCCGCCCCGGTCGTAGGCGGCCCGCTTGGCGGGGTCGCTCAGCACCTCGTAGGCCCGGGCGACGTCCCGGAATCGTGCCTCGGCGGTGGGGTCGCCGGGATTGGCATCGGGATGGGTGTCACGAGCCAACCGGCGGAAGGCCTTCTTGATCTCGTCCTGGCCGGCCCCGCGGCCGACTCCGAGCACGTCGTAGTAGTCGGCCACCATCAACCGCCCAGGGTGTCGCCGAGC
The DNA here is from genome assembly GCA_018821365.1 of Actinomycetota bacterium. Taxonomy (GTDB): domain Bacteria; phylum Actinomycetota; class Acidimicrobiia; order Spongiisociales; family UBA11373; genus JAHJML01. The sequence continues at coordinate 17,852 of JAHJML010000028.1, forward strand.
GCGTCCGACACCTCTTCGACCACCCTGATCGTCCTTCGGTAGTCCATCCGCAGCGGCCCGAACACGCCCATGCGGCCCGATCCTCCCGCCGCCTCGTAGCGGGCGGAGACGACCGCCAGGTCGCCCTCGGGGGCGGGCAATTCGGGCCCCAGTCGGACACTGGTGCCATCGGGGGCCGAGCCGAGCAGACCGACCACTCCCGCCTCCCGGTCGAGCATGGCGAGGATCCGGTGGAGTTGGGTGAGGTCCTCCCACAGCGTGGTCATCCAACTGGTGCCCCCCAGGTACACCTTCCGTTGATCGGCCACCGCAGCATCGACGGCTTCGAGGGCCCGGTCGACGACGTCGAGGCTGATGGGCGCCAATTCCCCTTCGAGGCCGCCGCGCTCGAGTGCACCCTCGGAGCCCAACACCCTCCCGACCAGACGGGAGGCGAGGGCGGCGCCGGCCGCGGTGATCTCCGCAGGCGCCGCCGGCGACGCCAGGTGGAGCACCGCCTGGTTGACGTTGCCGCTCCCGGTGACCACCACCAGCAACACCTCGCCGGGATCGATCGGGATCAGATGGGCGTCACGAACGGTCTGGCCGTGGAGCCCGGGCCCGAGCACCACCGCCGGGTGATGGGTGATCTCCGACAGCAACTCGCTGGTCTTCTGGAGGATCTGCCCAAACCCCGAGTGCATGGTCGAGAAGAACGAATCGATCTGGGCCCTGGTGGAGCGCTGCAGCGAGCCCGGCGAGAGATGATCCAGGTAGTAGCGATAGCCGCGATCGGTAGGGATGCGCCCCGCCGAGGTGTGGGGCTTGACGATGAAGCCCTCGCCCTCGAGAACCGCCAACTCGTTGCGAACGGTGGCGCTGCTGCAATCGAGGCCGCATTCGACGATGGCGCGGGAAGAGACCGGCTCCCCGGTGCGGATGTACTCCTCCACCAACTCACGGAGGATGGCGGCCTTGCGGTCGTCGAGCATGGCCGCAGCGTAGCAGCGCTTAGCAGTCAGGAAGGGGGAGTGCTAAGACGGCTCTGGCCGCCTCGTCACCCAGCAGCGGGCGCGCCACCACCAGCCGATCGCCCCGTGCTGCCAGTACCCCGGCCTCCACCAGCCGGCGGCCGTCCGGCGAGGCCAGCAGCGCCCGACCCCCGCTCCCGGCGATCACTCCCGCCGCCCGGCGCAAGCCCAGCACCAGGCGCTCCCGCTCCCGGTCCGCACCCACGATGACCTCCCGACCCGACTCGGGGCGGCGCCCCGCCTCCACCCGCTCCAGATAGCGGTCGATGCGCCGCACGTTCCAGTAGCGGACACCGTCGCGGTGCCCGTGGGCGGCGGTCCCGAAGGCCTCGTACTCGCCGCCACCCCACGTCAACAGGTTGTAGGCGCAGGCGGCCCCCGGCACGGCGTGGTTCGACGTCTCGTAGCGAACCAGACCGGCGCCGGCCGCGGCGGCGAGGGCCCGCTCGTAGCGATCGGCCTGGACATCGGGGTCGGGGCCCGGCGCTCCGGCCCGGATCGCCCGGGACAGGGCGGTTCCCCGTTCCACGGTGAGGGCGTAGGTGGAGAGGTGATCGACCCCGCAATCGAGGGCGGCGGCCAGGGTGCGGTCCCACGAGGCGTCCGACTCCGCAGGCGAGCCGAGGATCAGATCCAGGTTGATGCGCTCGAAACCGGCCCGGCGGGCCTCCCCGACCGCTCGCCCGATGTCGGCGGGGCGGTGCAGCCTCCCGAGGTCGCCGAGCACCACGGGATCGAACGACTGGGCGCCGAGCGACAGCCGGGTGAATCCGGCCGCCACCAGTCCCCCGGCGAGCGCCGGAGTCCAGTCCTCGGGGTTCGCCTCCAACGACACCTCCGACCCCCCGACCAACCCGAAGCGGTTCGCCAGCGCCTCGAGGATCCTCCCCAGACCGGAGGCGCCCAGCCGGGAAGGCGTCCCTCCCCCAAAGGCGACGGCCTGCAGCGGCCCGAACGGCTCCGCCATGGCGATCTCGGCGACCACCGCCTCCACGTAGCGGTCCCGGAGGTCGTCCCGGCCGGCCACCACCGCGAAATCGCAGTAGGGGCACACCCGCCTGCAGAACGGTATGTGGACGTAGGCCCCCCGCCACCCGGCCGCCCGATCGGCCAGCACCGGATCGTCGGGCCGGAGGGGATCAGTCCTCATCGACCTTGAGGACCGCGATGAACGCCTCCTGGGGGACCTCGACCCGGCCCACCATCTTCATGCGGCGCTTCCCCTCCTTCTGCTTCTCCAGCAGCTTGCGCTTGCGGGTCACGTCACCCCCGTAGCACTTGGCCAGCACGTCCTTGCGTCTCGCCCTCACCGTCTCCCTGGCGATGATCCGCGACCCGACCGCTGCCTGGATGGGGACGTCGAACATCTGGCGCGGGATCAACTCCCGCAACACCTCGACCAGACGGCGCCCGAACCCGTAGGCCCGGTCGGCATGGATCACCGCCGAGAACGAGTCGACGGGGACCCCATTCAGCAGCACGTCGAGCCGCACCAGGTTGGAGGCCCGGTAGCCGTCCGGTTCGTAGTCGAGGGAGGCGTACCCCCGGGTACGCGATTTCAACTGGTCGAAGAACCCGAACACTATCTCGGCCAGGGGGACCCGATAGACCAGTTCCACCCGCACCGGGGACAGGTACTGCATCGAGCCCATCTCGCCGCGGTGCGACTGGAGCAACTCCATGACCGTGCCGACGTACTCCGACGGAGTGATGACCATCGCCCGCACGTACGGTTCGAGCACCTCGGAGCGCTCCCCTCCGTCGGGCAGGTCCTGGGGGCTGTGGATCTCGATCTCCCGCCCCCCGGTCAGCACCGCCCGAAAGGCGACCGAGGGTGCGGTCGCCACCAGATCGAGGTCGTATTCCCGCTCCAGCCGCTCGCGGACGATCTCCATGTGGAGCAGCCCCAGGAATCCGCAGCGGAACCCAAAGCCGAGCGCCCGGCTGCTCTCCGGCTCGAACACCAGGGCGGCGTCGTTGAGGCGGAGCTTCTCGAGCGCCTCGCGGAGGTGCTCGAAGTCGTCGCCGTCGGTGGGGAACAGGCCCGAGTAGACCATCGGCTTCGGCTCCCGGTAGCCGGGCAGGGCGGTCTCGGTCCGGAGGTCGTCGCGGGTGACGGTGTCGCCGACCCGGATGCGATCGATCTCCTTGATGCCGGTGATCAGATAGCCGACCTCGCCCGGCCCCAACTGGGCGACCGGCACCACCGCCGGGGTGATCACGCCGACCTCATCGGCCGTGGGCGTGTCGCCGGTGGCCATCAACCGGAGCCGGTCTCCGGTGGAGATACGGCCGTCGAACATCCGGATCGAGCAGACCACGCCCCGGTAGGTGTCGTAGTAGGAGTCGAACACGAGTGCCCGCGGCGGAGCGGCCTCGTCCCCACCCGGGGCGGGGAGCCGGGTGATGATCGCCTCCAGCAACTCGTCGACGCCGTCCCCGGTCTTGGCGGAGACCCGCATCACCTCGGAGGGATCCACCCCGAGCACGCCGGCGATCTCCTCGGCGACCCGATCGGGGTCGGAGGCCGGGAGGTCGAGCTTGTTGAGCACCGGGATGATCTCGAGGCCGTGCTCGACGGCGAGCAGCGCATTGGCCAGCGTCTGCGCCTCGACCCCCTGGCTGGCGTCGACCAGCAGGATCGCCCCCTCGCAAGCGGCCAGGCTGCGCGACACCTCGTAGGCGAAATCGACGTGACCCGGGGTGTCGATCAGATTGAGGAGGTAGTCCTCGCCGTCGGCGGACCGATACCGGAGACGGACCGCCTGCGCCTTGATGGTGATGCCCCGCTCTCGTTCCAGGTCCATCGAGTCCAGCACCTGGTCCCGCATGTCGCGAGCGCTGACGGCGTGGGTCTTCTCGATCATGCGATCGGCCAGCGTCGACTTGCCGTGGTCGATGTGGGCGATGATCGAGAAGTTGCGGATGCGCGAGACAGCAGTCAACGGTTCTCCGGGGAGGTGCCGGCATTGTACCGCCGACCCCGTCCTGCTATCGTCCCGTCCGTTCCCACCTCAACCCGGGCGAATTTCTCATGGCCAACATCGCATCACAGATCAAGCGCAATCGTCAGAACGAGAAGGCGCGCCAGCGCAACCAGTCGGCCCGCTCCGAGATGAAGACGATGGCCCGCCAGGCGCTGGAAGCCGGCGATGCGGGCGACGCCGAGGTTGCCCGCGAAGCGCTGCGCAAGGCCCAGCGCACCATCGACCGGGCGGTCTCCGCCGGGGTGCTCCACCGCAACACCGCAGCCCGGCGCAAGTCGCGCCTCGGACGCCAGGTCGAATCCCGCCTCGGCTGAGGCACCTCATGATCGACTCGCCCGAACCCACCTGGCTGTCCCCTTCGGCCGCTCTAAAGCTTCAGGAGGAGTACGACCGGCTCACCACCGTGGGCCGCATCGAAGCCACCGAGCGAATCGCCGAGGCCCGCAGCCACGGTGACATCCGCGAGAACGCCGACTACGACGCCGCCAAGAACGAACAGGGTTTCATGGAGGCCCGCATCCGCAAGCTGCGCCAGATCCTCGACACCGCCGAGATCCGCGAGGTGACCGACACCAGTCGGGTGGCGGTCGGGTGCCTGGTGACGGTCCGGGGCGAAGGCGGGGACGAGATGGAGTTCCTGGTCGCCCCCCAGGAGAACAAGGTCAGCGGGCTGCTGCTGGCGTCGCCGTCGAGCCCGCTCGGGGCGGCCCTGATGGGGGCGGCGGTCGGCGATCGGGTCGACTACGAAGCCCCCGGCGGCACCTTCACCTACGAGATCGCCGCCATTCGCCCCTACGAGGCCTGAGCCTCAGCCCATCCGGCGAGCCCCTCTGGCCCCGGCTGCCCCCTCTGGCCTCGGCTGCCCCCTCTGCCCCCGGCTGCCCCCTCTGGTGGCGCGCCGTGCGCGCCCCTGGCTGAGCACCACCCCCCTCTGGCCTCGGCTGCCCCCTCTGCCCTGCGGGCATCTCCCCCGCTTCGCGGGAGAGAGGAAGAGCCGCGCCGCTCGCTCATGTACGGGTTTGCCTTCTCTCCCGCCCTGGGGCGGGGGAGATGCCCCGAAGGGGCAGAGGGGGTGGGGAGAAGACGAGGCACCCTGGGGTGGCGGACTCTGACGGACACACCCCCTTCAGAGCAGACAGGTTTCTAACACACCGTCGGCATCAGCGCACACTACGGTGCCGGCAGCCGGAAGGAGCTGTGCATGGGGAAGCTGTTGTACGTCGGTACCTATGGCACCGACGATGTGACCAGGGCGACGATGCCGTTCATCGGTGCTTCAGGCGCCCTTGATGCTGGCCATGAACCGTCTGTCCTGTTGATGGGCGAGGCCGTCTATCTGATGAAGGATGGTATTGCGGATTCGGTTGGCGGGGTCGGCTTTCCGCCACTTCGTCAACTCTTCGACAAGATCGTCGGGGCCAAGGTCCCGATCCACGTCTGACGGCCGTGTGCTGCGACCCGTGCGATCGCCGATGCGGACCTCGAAGGAAAGAACGCTGCCTATGCAGGCCCCGATGACCTCGCCAATCTGATGATGGAGCACGACCGGGTCATCAGCTTCTAGCGGGAACCAATTCGACCAACGCTGCGGCTGAACGCCTGACACCCTGCAATGGCCGCCCCTCAGCCGACCCGGCGGCGGCGGCCGCCGCCGTACCAGCGGCACAGCGCCACGGTGAGCCGCTCCATCGTGACGCGGTGAGTCACCTCGGGTGCGGTCTTCAGTTGGATGTCGGCCCTGGCCATGGCATCGAGCGCCCGCCGCAGATCGTCCTCCGAGGATGCATCCCGTTGGCTCCACGCCTTCTTGGTCGGGTAGTGATCGGGAGCAGAGCCGATCTTCTCGGCAAAGGCGGGCAGATCGGGCGAAGCGGCCGCCACCGAACGGCGTCGCAGATCCGACAGCAGGAACGCCATCAACTGCAACGGGTGACCGTGGGTGAGGAAGTCGGCGAGACGCCGCAGTGCCTCGCCCGTGTTGCCTGAGGCGACGGCGTCGCTGTAGTGCCACATCGGCTCATCGGGGCGATTGCGGAATCGGGCCTCGACCTCATCGAGGGTGACCGGCCCCTCCACGGTCGCCAACTGGTCGAGCGCCTGCGCCATCGAGGCGATGTCGGATCCGAACCGCGCCAGCATGGCGTTGGCCGCCTCCGGGTCGATCCGCATCCGCCGGTCTCTCGCCTCATTGGCGAGCCAGTCAGCGGCGTCCTTCTCCCGCATCTTCTTGACCGTGATGGTCTCCCCGACGGCCTTGACGGCCTTGCCGAGCGCCCCCGGCAACACGCCGTCGGACACGAACACCACCACCGAGGACACGCCGTCGATCGTCTCCACCAGCGACGCCGCCACGTCGGCTTCGGCCTTGAGGAGTTGGTGGGCGTCGACGACCATGACCCCGCGCCGCCCCCCGAACAGCGACCCGCTCTGGAGGGCGGGGACCATCCCCTCGACACCTGCCCGCATCGAGCCCTCCACCTCTTCGCCGCCGCCCTTGGCGGGCACGTCGATGCGGTCGATGCCGTCCACCTCGAACTGGTCGAGCAGCGCCTGCGCCCTCCGCAGCATCTCGAGGCGCTCGCCGGGGCCGGCATCGCGAGGGCCGAGCACTGCGAGGACGGGTTTCATGGCAGCCACCGTAGCGCCGTGGTGTGACCCGCCACCGCGGCGGCGCCCACCTGGTCGAACCGCACGGTGACATCGCCGTCCCGATCGGTGCGGAGCACCTCGGCGCCCCCCGACTCGAGGACGGCGATCACCGCCTCCGACGGGTGGCCGTAGTCGTTGGGGCCCACGCTGATGACGGCTACCGAGGCCCCCAGGGCACCGAGCCACTCCGGATCGCTGGTGGCCGCGCCCTGATGGGGGACCTTGAGGATGTCGGCATGCACCGGGCCGATCTCTCGCTGGGCGATCACCTCGATGTCCCCCGCCAACAACGCAGTCGCCCCCCGGGCCGTCACGGTCATCACCAGCGACCCGTCGTTGGGTGAGGCATACCGGCGACGGGGACCGAGCACCTCCAGCGAGAACGATCCCACCGAGGCGCTCCATCCCACTCGCGGCGCCTCGATCAAGGTTCCGGCGGTCCGCAGTTCGGCCAGCACCTCGCCCGCCACCCCATCTTCGGCCAATCCGGGAGCGACCCAGGCCCTGGCGACCGACGCATACCGGGTGATGCCGACCAGGCCGGTGAGATGGTCGGCATGCTCGTGGGTCATCACCAGCAGGTCGATCCGGTCGATCCGGCGGGAGGCGAGCGCCCTGCGGAGCACACCGGGGTCGGGCCCGCCGTCGAAGAGCACCGCAGTGCCGGCGGGGTCCCTCAGCAGGATGGCATCACCCTGGCCGACGTCCAGCACGATCATCTCCGGTCCTCCCGGCGGCAGTCCGGGCACCACCACCCAGGCCGTAAGGGCGGCCGCCGCCCCGATCGCCACCAGGGGCCGCATCCCCCGCCGCAGCGCCAGCAGTCCTGCCCCCGCCACCGAGAGCGCTCCGGCCCAGCCCAGCTGCGGCAGGTCGCGCCCCGCCCTGGCCACTCCGAGCACCAGATCGGCCGCCGCCACACCGATGGCGGTGAGCGGTTCGAGACCGGCCACTACCCCGATCCCGCCCACCGAGGTCGACAGCGCCACCAGTGGGGCAGCCACCAGGTTTGCCGGAGGCGCCAGCAGCGGGATCGACCCGAAGTGGATCAGGAGCAGCGGGGCCACCGCCGCCTGCGCCGAGGCGGTGGCCCCCAGCGCGGTCCACACCCACCGGGGGTGGCGGTGGCTCCAGAGGCCCGCCCCGGCAAGCACCCCGGCGGTGGCGGCGAC
>JAHJML010000029.1 GCA_018821365.1 Actinomycetota bacterium
CCTTCTTGGGATCGGTGTTGCCCATCAAGGTCCTGGCGACCGATACCGCCTCATCCCCCACCCACTCCATGGCCACGACGGGTCCCCGGGTGACGAAGGCCAGCAGATCGGGGAAGAACGACTTGCCGACGTGCTCGGCGTAGTGCTCGCGAGCGGTCTCCTCGTCGATCGTGAGCATGCGAATCTGCCGCAGGGTGAGGTTCTTGCGCTCCAGCCGGCCGATGACCTCGCCGACCAATCGCCGCTCGACGCCATCCGGCTTCACCATCACGAAGGTTCGCTCGGTCGCCACGTGCCTCTCCTCGTCCTCGGGTCGCGGCGAGATGGTAGCCCGGCCCCGGGAGCGCTACGCCAGGCCCAGCGCCCGCCGCGCCTCGCCGACGACGTAGATCGACCCGGTCACCAGCACCGGTTCCCCGGTGGCCAGGGCAGCCGCCACCCCGGTCGCCACGCTGCCGGCATCGAAGACCGGCGCATGCCCCGCCGCCCCGGCCAGGCGGGCCAGGTCCGCCGACGGCATGGCCCGCTCGCTGTCGGCGGCGACCATGTGGAAGCCCGCCGCCCGGGGGGCCAGAGCCGCCAGCATCAGGTCGATCGACTTGTCGGTCATGGCCCCGAACACGATCTGCCACCGCTGGGCGGCGAACTCCTCACGGAGTGCCTCGACCAGAGCGTCGACACCGGGGGCGTTGTGGGCGCCATCCACCATCACCAGTGGATCGCGGGAGACGATCTCCATCCGGCCCGGGCACCTGACCGACGCTCCTGCCTCGCGGACCGCCGCCGGGTCGAGGGGCCTGCCGAACAGCGCCTCAACGGCGGCGATCGCCACCACCAGGTTGTCGACTTGATGCCGGCCGTGGAGGCCCAGGAACACGTCGGGGTAGGTGTCGTAGACCCCCTCGACGGTCACCAGCCATCCGCCGTCGTCCATCTCCACATCGCCGATGCGCACCTCGGTGCCCAGCCGGATCCACGGGCCGCCCTGAGCCTCGGCCACCCGGGCCGCCACGGCTACTGCGTCGTCGGGCAGGCGCCCCGTGACCAATGGTGCGCCGGCGGGGAGGATCGCCAATTTCTCGCCGGCGATCTCGGCGATCGTGGTGCCGAGGTACTCGGTGTGCTCGAGACCGATGGTGGTGACCACCGCCACCGCAGCGTCGGCCGCATTGGAGGCGTCGAGGCGGCCCCCCAGTCCGGTCTCGATCACCGCCACATCGACCGCCCGCTCGGCGAACCAGGCAAAGGCGAGTGCGGTGGTCAGTTCGAAGTAGGTGATCCCCTCCCCCGCCCGCTGCTCGTACATCTCCACGATGGGGGCGATCTCGGCGATGGCGTCGGCGAACTGGAGCGGGGTCATCTGGGCTCCGCCGACCTCGTATCGCTCCTCGACCTGATGGAGGTGGGGGCTGGTGAACAGGCCGGCGGCCAGCCCGTGGGCCCCGAGCAACTCGGCGGCGATCCGGGCCGTCGAGCCCTTGCCGTTGGTGCCGGCGATGTGGATGATCGGGTAGCCGCGCTGCGGTTCGGCCAGCAGGCCGAGCAGGCCGGAGATGCGCTCGAGCCCCGGCTTGACCCCCTGGCCGATGCGCTCATCGAGGAAGGCGATGGCCTGTTCGTATGACGTGGCGCTACCCCAGGTCCTCGATCTGGGCCGCCAGCTTGGCGAGGCGTTCGGAGAGCTCGGCGGCCTTGGCCCGCTCCTTCTCCACGACGGCGGCGGGGGCCCGCTCGACGAACTGGGGGTTGGCGAGTTTCTGCCGGGAGCCGGCCACCAGCCCGGCGGTCTCGTCGACGGCCTTCTGGAGCTTGGCCCTCTCGGCATCGATGTCGACCAGGCCCGCCATCGCGATGTAGGCCTCCACCCGTCCCGCCACCACCCTGGTGAACCCGTCGCCCTGCGGTGGGCCGGTGGCCGGTTTCGGGGAGACCGAGGCGAGCGCCGCGAACTGAGGGCCCCACCATTCGCCGGCGACCCCGTCGGGGTCGACCAGGGTCACATCGAGCTCGTGGCGGGGCGCCAAACCGTGTTCGGCCCGGAAGCGCCGGATCCCCACCACCAGGTCCCGGAAGTCCTCGAAGTCGTCGGGAGCCCGGTAGGCGGGCGGCTCCGGCCAGGTGCCGCCTGCCAGCAAGCCGTCGCCGACCACCTCCGCCCACAGCTCCTCGGTGAGGTAGGGGATGACAGGGTGGAACGCCTTGAGGAGGTCGCGGATCACCACGCCGAGGGTGGCGGCGGTCTCGGCCGGGTCGTCGCCGCGCAGGGGGGCCTTGGCCAGTTCGATGTACCAGTCGAAGACCTCCGACCACGTGAAGGAGTACAGCAACCCGTAGGCATCGCTGAACCGGTACTCGTCCAGCATTCCGTCGAACTGAGCCATCACGTCGTGAAGCCTGGACAGAATCCAACGGTTCTCCGGGGCGGGATGCTCCGGATAACCGCCCGATGCGGGCACGCCCCGCAGATGCGGGGCGGCGAAGCGCACCGCGTTCCACAGCTTGTTGCCAAAGCGCCGGGCGGCGTCCACCGACTCCTCCTTGAAGGAGACGTCCTGGCCGGGCGAGGCGGCCTGGATCAACGCCAGTCGGAGTGCATCGGCACCGTGCTCGGCGACCAGGTCGAGCGGGTCGGCGGCGTTGCCGAGCGATTTGGACATCTTGCGGCCGTCGTCGGCTCGGATCAGCCCGTGGATCACCACATCGGGGTAGGGGACGCCGCCCATGAAGTGGATGCCCATCTTGATCATCCTGGCCACCCAGAAGTAGATGATGTCGTAGCCGGTCACCATCACCGAGTTGGGGTAGTGGCGCTCCAGGTCCTTGGTTTGCTCGGGCCATCCCAGCGTCGAGAACGGCCACAGCGCCGATGAGAACCAAGTGTCGAGGACGTCGGGGTCCTGGGTGAGGTCGGTCGATCCGCAGGGGCAGGCGGTCGGGTCCTCGACGGCAGCGATCACCTCGCCACAATCGGCACAGGTCCAGACGGGGATGCGGTGCCCCCACCAGATCTGGCGGGAGATGGTCCAGTCCCGCAGGTTCTCCATCCAGTGGTAGTAGTTGTTGGCCCACCGGTCGGGGATGAAGCGCATCTCGCCGGAGCGAACCGCCTCGATGGCCGGTCCGACCAGTGGGCCGACCTTCACGAACCACTGATCGGACAGGTAGGGCTCGATCACCGTCTTGCAGCGATAGCAGTGGCCCACCGAGTGGGCATGCTCCTCGATGCCCACCAGGAAGCCGCCGTCGGCCAGGGCAGCCTTGACCGCCTCCCGGGCCCGGTAGCGGTCCATCCCCTCGAAGCGGCCACCGGCGGCGGTGACCACCGCATGCTCGTCGAGCATCGTGATCGCCTCCAGGCCATGCCGCTCGGCTATCTCGAAGTCGTTGGGGTCGTGGGCCGGGGTCACCTTGACGGCGCCGGTGCCGAAGCCGGGGTCGACCGCCTCGTCGGCCACGATCGGGATCTCCCTGCCCACCAGCGGCAGTGTGACCGTGCGGCCGACGACGTCCCGGTACCGCTCGTCGTCGGGGTGGACGGCGACCGCGGTGTCGCCCAGCATGGTCTCGGCGCGGGTGGTGGCGACCTCGATGCCGCCCTCGCCCCCGGTGAACGGGTAGCGGATGCGGACCATCTCGCCGGTCTCGTCCTCGTGCTCCACCTCGATGTCGCTGAGGGCGGTATGGCAGCGAGGGCACCAGTTGATGATGCGATTGCCCCGGTAGACGAGGCCCTCCTCGTACAGCTGGACGAACACGGTGCGGACCGCCAGCGAGAGGCCCTCGTCCATGGTGAAGCGCTCCCGGGACCAGTCGCAGGAGTAGCCGAGGCGCCGGATCTGCTCGGTGATACGGCCGCCGGAGCGAGCCTTCCACTGCCAGACCTGCTCGATGAACGCCTCCCGGCCCAGATCGTGACGGCTGATCCCCTCGACCGCCAGTTCCCGCTCGACCACGTTCTGGGTGGCGATGCCGGCATGATCGGTGCCGGGAACCCAGAGGGCGGCATACCCCTGCATGCGCTTGCGACGGATCAGGAGGTCTTGAATGGCCAGGTCGAGGGCGTGGCCCATGTGGAGCGACCCGGTGACGTTGGGTGGCGGGATGACGATCGTGAACGGGGCGCCGTCGGGGTTGTGCTCAGGCCGGAAGACGCCGGCGGATTCCCACCGGTCGTACCAATGCGCTTCGACCTGCTGTGGGTCGTACGCCGCTTCCATCGGTCCCGTCACTCATCGTCGCAGCATCATAGACGGGCCCAACCGCCGACCGGTCCTTCGGGGAACGGCCCCAGATGAGGGAAGGCCGGCGCCGAAGCGCCGGCCAGACCCCCTTCCTCAACGGCCGACCGGGACCGAGCCGGCCGATGAACCCTTCCTCCTCAGCCCAGAGGAGATTCGCATGGTGACCATGCGATGCCACCGTACGTCACGGTATCGACCATGGCAACCGCTTTGGGTGGTCGCAGGGCATCATTCGCCGTCCGGCGATATTGACTAGTCATCCCCTCGACCCGATCAGGCAGTGCGCTCTTCGCGCTCCTTGCCCAATTCGGTGATCGGGATCAGGGTCGGAGCGACCCGGTCCCGCACGACCGCGGCATCGATGACCACCCTGGCCACGTCGCTGCGCGAGGGCAGGTCGTACATGGTGTTGAGCAGGACGTCCTCGAGGATCGCCCGCAGGCCGCGGGCTCCGGTCCCCCGCAGCAGTGCCAGATCTGCGATGGCCTCCAGCGACTCGTCCTCGAAGTTGAGTTCGACACCATCCATCTCGAAGAACTTGGAGAACTGCTTGATCAGGGCGTTCTTGGGCTCGACGAGGATCCGCAGCAGAGATGCCTTGTCCAACTCGTCGACGGTGGCGAGCACCGGGAGCCGGCCGACGAACTCCGGGATGAGCCCGTAGGCCAGCAGGTCCTCGGGCATCACCTGCTGCAGTGTGACGCTGTCGCGCTGGGCGTCGGAGTGGGCGTGGGCATCGAAGCCGACCGACCGGCGCCCGATCCTCTGCTCGATGATGTGCTCGAGGCCGGCAAAGGCCCCGCCGCAGATGAACAGCATGTTGGTGGTGTCGATCTGGAGGAACTCCTGGTGGGGATGCTTGCGGCCCCCCTGAGGCGGCACCGAGGCCACCGTGCCCTCGAGGATCTTCAGCAGCGCCTGCTGGACGCCTTCGCCGCTCACGTCCCTGGTGATGGAGGGGTTCTCGGCCTTGCGGGCGATCTTGTCGATCTCGTCGATGTAGATGATCCCGGTCTCGGCCCGCTTGATGTCGAAGTCGGCAGCCTGGATGACCTTGAGCAGGATGTTCTCGACATCCTCGCCCACATACCCCGCCTCGGTGAGGGCGGTGGCGTCGGCAATGGCGAAGGGAACGTTGAGCATCCTGGCCAGCGTCTGCGCCAGCAGGGTCTTGCCCGATCCGGTGGGGCCGACCAGCAGGATGTTGGACTTCTGGAGTTCGATGTCGTCCTTCTGCCGCTGGGTGGCCTGCACCCGCTTGTAGTGGTTGTAGACCGCCACCGAGAGGACCTTCTTGGCCCGCTCCTGGCCGACGACGTACCCCTCGAGGAACTCGAAGATCTCCACCGGCTTGGGCAGGTCGGTGAGCGGCACCTCTTCGGCACCGGAGAGCTCCTCCTCGATGATCTCGGTGCAGAGATCGATGCACTCGTCGCAGATGTAGACGCCCGGGCCGGCGATCAGCTTCTTGACCTGTTTCTGCGACTTCCCGCAGAACGAGCACTTGAGCAGATCGCCGCCCTCACCGAACTTGGAGACCACGGGCCTGCTCCTCTCAGCCGACTACTTTGAGCTCGCGGCCCTCGATGACCGCGTCCACCACTCCGTATTCCTTGGCCTCCGGCGCCGTCATCCAGTAGTCACGATCGGTGTCCAGCCGGATCCGCTCGAGTTCCTGCCCGGTGTGGGAGGCGAGGATCTGGTTCATCTCGTCGCGGACCCGCATGATCTCCCTGGCATGGATCTCGATGTCGGTCGCCTGCCCTTCCAACCCGCCGATGTGGGGTTGGTGGAGCATGATCCTGGCGTGCGGGAGCGCATAGCGCTTGCCGGGAGTGCCGGCGGCCAGCAGCACCGCGGCGGCCGAGGCGGCCTGGCCCATGCAGTAGGTGGCCACATCCGGCTTGATGAAGTGCATCGTGTCGTAGATCGCCATCAAGGAGGTCATCACCCCGCCCGGGGAGTTGATGTAGAGGGCGATGTCCTTCTCGGGATCCTCCCCCTCCAGGTGGAGCAACTGGGCCATGATCAGATTCGACACGTTGTCGTCAATGGGGGTGCCCATGAAGATGATGCGGTCCTTGAGCAGCCGGCTGTAGATGTCGAATGCCCGCTCTCCACGGCTCGTCTGCTCGATGACCGTGGGGATCGGCATGTAGTTCTCGATCTTCATTCCTCTTCGTCCTTTGCGGGCTCGGGCCCCTCGCCGTCTTCGGTCTCGTCGGCGGCTTCGACATCCGGTTCTTCACCCCGCTGGGGTACCGGCAGTTCGATCACTTCCCCGTCTGCGTCGACGGGCACGGCTAGTTCCACCAACCGCTGTTTCGCCTTCTCGCGCAGGATATCACCGGCCAGTGCCTGTTCCCGACCACCCTCCTCGAGGGCCTTGCGGTAGTCCTCGGGGCTCACCCGGGCGATCCGGGCCAGGTGGGCCACCGCCGAGGCGATCTCGTCTTCGGTCGCCTCGAGACCCTCGGCGGCCGCCACGCCGTCCAGCAGGATGCGAGTGCGCAGGTTGGCGCTGCCTCGTTTGCGGAGGTCCTCGATGAAGGCATCCTGGTCCTGACCGCTCATCTTCAGGTACTGCTCGACCGTGATGCCCCGCTCCTCCAACTGGTGGGCGAAGCGGTGGAACACGGCTTCCATCTCGGCCTCGATGAGGGCCTCGGGCACCTCCAGGTCGAGTTCGTCGACGAGGGTGTCGAGCAGTTTCTCCCCCAGGGCCATCCGGGCGCCGTACGCCTTCATCTCGACCAGGTCCTCGGTCAAGCGCTCCCGCATCTCGGTGACGGTCTCGAACTCCGAGACGTCGTCCACCCACTCATCGGTGAGCTCGGGGAGTCGCTTCGCCTTGACCTGCTTGACCAGCACCTTGGCGACGACCTCGTCCGACCCGCCGCCCGGGACGGGCAGGACGGTGTCGAACTCGGCGATCGTACCCGCCTTGGACCCCCGCAGCGGGATGTCGATGCCCTCGAGCAGCGACCCGGAGCCGACCTCGTACATGAGGTCCTTGACGACATCCTCCCCACCGGGGCGTGTGATGTCGATGAGCACGTAGTCGCCCTCGAAGGCCTCGCGGTCGACGTCGTCCAACTCGGCGAACTGGTCCCGCATCCGATCGATGCGCTCCTCCACCTCGCCGTCGTCGAGGGCGGGACGCACGATCTCGATCTCCCGGCCCCGGTACTCGGGCAGCGTCTCGGCCTCCGGCCACAGCGTGATCATCACGTCGACCTCGACACCGTCGTCGATGTCCCGCATCTCCAGCACCCGGGGAGGGGTGGCCGGGTGCAGGTCGGCCTCGGCGATCGCCTCGGCGACCAGGCCGGGGAGGGCCACGTCGACGGCTTCGGAGCGCAGCGTCTCGGAGCCCACCATCTTCTCGACCACCTGGCGGGGGGCCTTGCCGGGCCGGAAGCCCTTGATCTTCAGTTGGCCGGCCAGCTTCCGAGCAGCCCGGGCCTCCGCCTTCGCCAGGACCTCTCCGGCGATTGTGACCATCAGCATTCGCTCGAAAGGCCCGGCCTCACGCGTCTCGGCCACGATTCGGATGCCTCCTCCATGCAGACAAAGAGACGGCCTGCAAGCCGTCTCGCATTCGGGGTGACCGAGGGGACTCGAACCCCCGACCTCCAGGGCCACAACCTGGCGCTCTAACCACCTGAGCTACGGTCACCATGACGCACCGGCGCCCCCGGAGGGATTCGAACCCCCGACCAAGAGCTTAGAAGGCTCCTGCTCTGTCCTCTGAGCTACAGGGGCAGATCGGGCACCGGCCCGTTCGAGCGGGTGAAGGGAGTCGAACCCTCGCCGCCAGCTTGGAAGGCTGGAGCTCTGCCATTGAGCTACACCCGCAACGGCGGGGCGCAGTGTAACGGTCGGGCTGGCCGGATTTGAACCGACGACCCCCTGCTCCCAAAGCAGGTGCGCTACCAAGCTGCGCCACAGCCCGCCGGGCCATTGTGCCATGCGGAGGGGTTCAACCATCACCGGCCGGCCCGGTTCGCCCCGATCCGAGCATCCGGCCGATGGCCGGCCGCAGCCGATGCCGATGGAGATGGCGGGCCCGCCCCGCCATCGTGGGTGGGAACGCCCGGACCCGGACGTGCTCGACGGTCCGCTCGGTCCAGTGCAGTTTGTAGGGCTCGTCGCGGCCGAGGAGATCAAAGGTGCCGGCTCCCTCCTCGATGAGCGCATCGATCACCCGGCCCCGCAACACCAGGCCGGGTGATGTCTCCCTCGCCGACTCCCGGTACCCCAGTTTGAGGTTGACGGCGGCACCATCCCTCAGCAGGTTCAACTCGAAGGCGATCGCCCGCCCGTCGCCATCCCTGAGCAGGCCGATCCGGAGCCAGTCCCGATCGGCCGCGGCAGTGGCCAGGCCCTCGTAGAACCTGCGGTTGGCGGCGGTCGACCCGATCCCGGTTCCCTCCCGGTGGGCCCAGGTCTCGGTCGCCACCTCGAAGGCCTCGGCCAGGGCGGCGGCATCCCTGCGGACCTCCGCCATCATGCCGGCGGCGGCCGCCTTCTTCTCCTTGCGCAGCAGCGTGCTGCGGAAGGATCCCCCAAGGCCGGCCCGCAGGGTCTGCCCATCGGCGGGCAGGTCGATGATCGGAGAGCGGAACCACCGCGTCGCCCGATTGCCGGCCCCGACGGCATCGAGGGCGCTCCCCAGCCAACCGGTCACCGGGGACGAGGCCGCCACCGGCATCAGGTCCAGCCGCGACCAACGCCCCGCCAGGCCGGCCAGGTGGCGGGCGGCCGCTTCGACGGCCTCCCGGCCTTCGGCGGCGACGACGGGACCGAACCGGTCGGAGTACGCGTTGCTCCAGCCCCGGAGCACTCCCTCCGAGAACGCCAGGGGGAACAGGCCGGTCAGTCGATGATCGTCCCGCACCGCTATCAGGTGCATGTCGAGACCGGCGCCGAAGGCATCCCACCACGCCAGCAGCCATTCGGGTGTCAGGAACACCGACGGCTCGACCGCGTCGGCGAGAAGCGTGTCCCATTCGGGGCACAGCGCCGCTGCCTCGGGGAGGCTCGTGATCACGTCGATCTGCATCTCCGGCCAGCGTAGAGGGCGGCGGCGCCCCAGCCTGGAATCTGGCATGCGACGGCCGGATTGCTACGCTTGCCCCGGGTCGCTAGCTCAACCTGGCAGAGCAACGGACTCTTAATCCGCAGGTTCAGGGTTCGAATCCCTGGCGACCTACCGTGATGCCCTTGGCTCGATGCCAAGGGCATCACCACTTCCACCCTCAGGGGGGAAGGTGCAGGGCGACGGTTCGCCCTGCGGAAGGGGGGTGCCCCCATGCGCGTCACTCCCCTCGATGGCTCGACGGCTCGATGCCAAGGGCATCACCACTTCCACCCTCAGGGGGGAAGGTGCAGGGCGACGGTTCGCCCTGCGGAAGGGGGGTGCCCCCGTTTCTGCTACTCCCCTCGATGCCAAGGGCAACATCACTTGCCATCGCCCTCACCGCGGCAGTCGAACCTGCCCCGACCAGCCGATGGCCAGAATCATCACCCGACCTCGTAGACCCCTCATCACTTCGTCGCCGCAGTGGTTGATGACCTTGGCTCACCCGTTGAACCACACCCGATTCCCATGGCCGTCGGTGGCGACGAAGGCATCCAGGTCCCCGTCCCCATCCAGGTCACCCAACCCCACCTTCCGGCTCGACCAGCTGTACAGAGACTGCCCCGAATCGGTGAAGGTCCCCGACCCGTCGTTCACCCACACCTGATTCCCATGCATGTAGATGGCGACGAAGGCATCCAGGTCCCCGTCCCCATCCAGGTCACCCAACCCCAACCCGTAGCTGTAGCTGGTGCCCAGGGACTGCCCCGAATCGGTGAAGGTCCCCGACCCGTCGTTCACCCACACCCGATCCCCCTCGCTGTAGTTGGTGACGAAGGCGTCCAGGTCCCCGTCCGCATCCAAATCGCCCAACCTCACCCCGTCGCTGTTGCTGGCACCCAGGGACTGCCCCGAGTCGGTGAACACCCCCGACCCATCGTTCACCCACACCCGATTCCCCCAGTTGTAGTGGGCGACGAAGGCATCCAGGTCACCATCCCCATCCAAATCCCCCAAACCCACGTCATGGCCGTAGCTGTTGATGGTGCCGAGGGACTGCCCCGAATCCGTGAACGCCCCCGACCCATCGTTCACCCACACCCGATTCCCCTCCCCGGCGTTGGCGACGAAGGCGTCGAGGTCACCGTCCCCATCCAGATCTCCCAACCCCACCCCGTAACTAGCGCTGCTGCCGAGGGACTGCCCCGAATCGGTGAACCCCCCCGACCCATCGTTCACCCAGACCCGACTCCCCTGGTCGTAGTTGATGACGAAGGCGTCCAGGTCACCATCCCCATCCAGATCACCCAACCCCACCCCATGACTGGCGTTGCTGCCGAGGGACTGCCCCGAATCGGTGAACCCCCCCGACCCATCGTTCACCCACACCCGACTCCCCTGGTCGTAGTTGGCGACGAAGGCGTCCAGGTCACCGTCCCCATCCAAGTCCCCCAGCCCCACCCCATAGCTGTAGTCGGTGCCCAGCGACTGCCCCGAATCGGTGAACACCCCCGACCCTCCGGGATTCGAGCACAACAACCGCGACCCATCGAGGAACCCCAACAGGAACCCACCCTGCAGCAGGCAGGTGTTCCCCATCATGGGGAGGCGGTCGGCCCCGACACCAACACCACCCCGCAAGAACCGCGATGCCACCACCCCACCAAGGCGGCTGCTGTCAAGAGCCGCCCCATCGACCGACAGGTAATCGGTGTCGTGATCATGCCCGGCGACGGCGAACGCCGACCCCTCCAACCCATCCAACAGATCGGCATTCAGACCCACGACCAGGGCGTCGCTATTGACCACCATCGGAGGGGTCACACCCGGATCAGCCACATTCAGAATCAACGCCGGGTTCCCCGCCCTCACATTGTTGACCCGCAACCCACCCCGGGTGGTGAGACGAGTCACCGTCCTGGCGACATTCTTGGCCCCAACGATCATCGGATCCCCATCGGTTGCCACCACCGGCAACACCGACAACACCACCACTGCCACCAAACCACCAGTCAACCCAAAGAAGAAACCACCCCTGCTCCGGGAGCCTGCCATGACAAACCTCCCCTGCGGCGGAGGCTGCGGGGGGCCCGCAGGCCACCACCAGGTTCAGGGAGGGCATCCACCGGCCCCCGTCCCCCCAGACCCCCCAACCCTACACCCCGCCACCGGGCGCTCCGGTGCCGGTGATGACACCTTGATCCCACGCCGGGGAGACGGTGATCATGGCGGGGACGGGAAAGGCGCCGACCTCCCCCAGCCACGCCCGTGTGATCGGCCCATTTCGGCGGGGGCGTATGGTGTCGATGATCTCCTGCACCCACGCCGTCATCAACTGCAGGTCATCCGACCCGTCGGGGAGGTCATCGTGAGCCTCCACCAGGGACCAGTCGATCTCCTTCACGAACTCGGAGAAATCATCGGCCCAGCACCAGGCCCGGTCCCCCAGGAACCGAAGACCGTCGGCCTCTTCGACCGCGGCGATCCTGAACGCCAACTGGGGGATTCCGGCCTCCTCCAACGGATCGACCAGGAACAGCAGCACCGGCCCGCCCGTTTCGGCAGGATCGACCGTCCTCGTGAATTCCAGCGTCTCGCCCACCACGATCCCGTCGGCGATCGCCGGGTCGGCGTACAGCACCCTGGTCACCACCCCACTCGACACCGGGTAGGTGGCCGAACTCGCCTCGGAGGCGACCTCCCGGCCGGTGGCAACGATCCCCTCCACCTCCACCAGCGCGTCCGTCAACGACAGGTCCCCCCACAACGTCACTCCAGAGCAGGCCTCGGGGCCGTCATCGCCCCGGTAGCTGCACCCGGCGGCCAACAGCGCCAATGCCAGGATCACGATGACGGCCCGCCGCATGCTGCCTCCCTGTCTGGAAGGTTACGGCACGGGGAGGGTTACGGGAACGGTGCTCTTGGCTCGCGGCCGTTCATACCCTGCAGTAGCACACCACCCGGTCGATCTCCCCGGTCTCGGTGTCGAATCGAGATCCGGCCCGTCCGATCCCGTCCTCCAGGGTGGCGTCCTCACCGGCGCAGCACCACAGAACGATGTTGACATCCTCGGCGAGAGGGAAGCGAATGCCACGGATGACCACCGCCCCGTCGACCACCTCCTCGTATGGAGGCAGCTGCAGCGATGTCCACTTCGGCCCATGAGTGAACGTCTCCCACGATTCGACCGTTCCCGCCGCGTCGAGGGTTCCGGCGACCCAGCAGTTGTCGTAGTCCTGGGAGAACACCTCCCTGTCGATCGGTCGGCACCATTGGCCCGCCGAGCCACCGGATGGGAACCGGAGGACCCGCCCGTCGACCAGGGTCACGTTCATCTCGCCGAGGAGTCCCGGTCGACCCTCCGTGATGATGACGACTGCGTCGCCAGTCCACTCGACGTGGGCGACCCGGCCGAAGAAGTCCCAATCCGGGGGAGGCTCGGAAACGGGAGGCTCAGAACAGGCAGCGCCCAGCAACCCCGTTGCCAGGATCACGATCACGGCCCGCCGCATGCTGCCTCCCTGTCTGGAAGGTTACGGCACGGGGGGGGTGCGGGAGTGGCGCGGTCGGCTACGGGGTGGATCAGACCCGACACCACCCCAAGTGAACGTGCGGGCGGCGGGACTCGAACCCACAACGGACTTGCGTCCACCAGGACCTAAACCTGGCGCCTGTGCCCATTCGGCTACGCCCGCATTCGCCCGGCATCGTACCGATCCCCGGCGGCAGGTGGATCGGAACCGGCTGCGGCTACGGCAGTCCGACCGCCGAGATGATCCCGGCGGTGTCGGCGACCTTTGGCACCAGTTCGCCGAGGAAGGTCCCGTCGATCGCGATCTGACCCAGCCACGACTGAGTCTGTCCGCAGTCGTCCCAGTAGCGGATCGCCAGGCGGGCCCGTTGGGTGCCGATCAACTCGACGCCTCCGACATCGACCGGGAAGTCGATGGGGATGGTGGTCCCCGAACCGTCGGGCTGCAGGATCTCGATCGATGCCGAACTGCAGTCACCCCGCCACTGCAAGACCGTCTCCCCCGCTGCCTTGCGGGCATCGACGATGCCGAAGTCCACCACAACGATCCCGCCGCTGGGGACGGTGGTCAGTTCGGTCGCCTCCGACCCGTCGTCGGGCACCAGCCACAACTGGTGGTACCAGTTGCCTGCGGCGTACTCGGCGGACGGGATGCAGGCGGCCAGCACCTGATGGGGGCTCCACCACCGGGGCACCCAACACTCGGCACCAGGGGTGTTGAGCATCCGGATCAGCCCTCCCTGGTTGTCGAGCAACCGGATGCCGTCCACGTCGGAGACCACCACCGAGGTCCCGGCCTGCCCGTACAGCCAGGCGATCCCCTCCGGCACCGAGGGGCGATCCACCAGCACGGCATTGACACCACCGGATCGATGTACCTCGAGGTGCTCGGTGGCGCCGTCATCGGTGCCGACCACGAAGTTCCTGCCGGTCGGCTCGGTGTAGGCGGCATCGATCTCCCAGGTGGTCTCGGGCACCGTGACGACATCGTCCCGGGCGCCGGTCGCCAGGTCGACCTGGGTCAGGCGGTGATCGTTGCCGGGAGGCGGCAGCGGCCCGCTCCGTAGTAGAGCCCGCCCGTGATCGGGGGACCAGTCGACGATCGCCCATGGCTGACGGCTCCCGGCCGACCAGGCGGTGATCTCGTAGACCTCGGCATCGGGGCTCACCAGGTAGAGAACCGTCGGGCCGTCCACGTAGCCGCCGACCACCAGATCACCCGAGTACAACGCCAGCACCCAGTCGTCGTCCACCTCGTCCCAGGGGATCAGATGGCGGCCCCGGATCCCCACCGGCAAGGAAGGGTCGGTGGTGACGGGAGCCGGCGCCATCGTCGTAGTGCCGGCGGTAGTGGTCGTTGTGGTCGTCGTTGTCGAGGTGGTCGAGGTGCTCGACGGAGGCACGGTCGAGGTGGTGGCCGAGGAGACCGGGGCTTCGGTGGTAGAAGAAGGTGTGGTGGACGGCACCGTCGACGATGCTCCCGAGGTGGTCGGCGGAGTCGTCCCCGTTGACCCGAGCACGGCGCCGTCACCACAGGCCGCCGCCAGCAGCGAGGCGGCGAGCGCCGCGATCACGATCCTTCCCATGGCCTCCTTCCGGGTCACGGCACGATCAGGACCGGGCAGGGGGCGTAGTGGGCGACCCGGTCGGCGACCGAACCCATCACGAGACGCTCGACCAACCCGGCACCGCGGCGGCCCACCACCAGTAGGTCGGCCTCCTTGTCGCGGCACACATCGGCAAGGGCCGTGGCCGGTTCGCCGATCTCCTCCGCTACCTCCCACTCGACCCCGTCGAGAGCGATCTGCGCCACCGTGTCGTCGAGGATGCCCTGCTGGGCCTGGCTCATCGAGGCGGTGAGCACATCGGCCGGTGGGGGCGACCCGACGATCCCCCACCACCCCTCGGGCGGCCTGACGACGGTCACGATGTACAGCTTGGACTCGTTCTTCCGGGCGAGATCGGCGGCCGTCTGGGCTGCATGGATGCTTCGCTCGGATCCGTCGATCCCCACGACCACGACCTTGGGGTTCCATGCCATCGCACACCTCCATGGCAGTCTCCCCCTAAACCTACCCTTCGACGGTCACCCCCTGCCGGACTCGACCCTTCCCTCCACCTCCCGCTCCGCCAGGAAGTACAGGTAGAAGCACCAGACCGCCCCCGCCGAGAGCAGATGCCAGAGGCCGTGACCCTGCAGCAGCGAGTGCGGGTCGCACCAGGGCCCGCCGGTGTGCGACACGTTCCAGACTGCATTGGCGGCGGCGAACGAACCGAGGCCGGCCCAGAACCAGGGCCGCCGGGCGGGGTCGATCGGCCGGGGTGCCCACGGCCGCAGGGCGGGCACCGACACCGCCACCTCCAGCAGCAGGGCGGCCGCCACCAGGGCGGCGAACAGCCATTTGCCGTGCTCCGGGGGGATCACCACCAGCGCCGCCGAGGGCACCGCGGTCACGAGCCCAAACACCGCGACGAAGCGCCCCCGCCTCCACTCCCCAATTCGGGCGGCGTCGTAGGCCACCACGAAGGCGATGTAGGCGTACATCGAGATCAGGTCGGCGGCGCCGCCCCAGGCCCGCATCGTCCCGTGGAAGGCGAACGACCCGATCCCGAGGAACACGCCGAGTGCCCCGTACAGCCGCGGGTAGAACACATCGGAGGCCATCAAGGTGGGGCCGCGCCGCCGCAGGTGGGCCAGCACCGCCAGGCCGGCCAGCACGAACCCGGCGTTCGACCACGAGTTGGCCGGTTGGGCGACCCTTCCCGCCCGGATCGCCTCGCAGTAGCAGTCCCCCTTGGCGATGCACTCGTCGGGACCACCCGGGTATCCCCCGCTGCCGAGCACGTAGAAGAAGGCGGCGGCCGCCAGCACCACCCCGAGGCCGAGGAGAAGATCCCGCTGCCGTCGCATCAAGACGATGCTACGCCAGGCTCCGCATCTCCCCCGTACGCGCCACCAGAGGGTTCACCCTCCCCCTCTGTCGCCTTCGGCGACATCTCCCCCGCAAGCGGGGGAGATCAATCGGTCTGCCAGAGCCCGCAGGGCCATTGCCCGGTGACTCATCCGGTTCTTCTCTGCCTGCGGGATCTCGGCCAGGGTCCGTTCGCCCACCTCGAAGATCGAGTCGTACCCGAAGCCGAAGGATCCCCGCTCGGCGGTGGCGATCCTGCCCTCCAACACCCCCTCCACGACCAGGTCCCCCTCTCCCGGAGCGACCATCACCACCACGGTCCTGAACCGGGCGACCCGATCCTCGACCCCGGTGAGGTCGGCGAGCATCCGCTGCCGGTTCTCGGCGTAGGTGGCCGCCGGACCGGCGAACCGGGCGGCGTGGACACCGGGCCGGCCGTCGAGGGCATCGACCTCCAATCCGGTGTCGTCGGCGATGGCGGCGCACCCGGTCGCCGCGGCGACGGCCCGTGCCTTGAGCAGAGCGTTCTCGACCAGCGTGGCGCCGGTCTCCTCGACATCCGGCCAGGAGGCACCCTCGACCACTTCGAGATCCGGCACCGCTCCCCGCAGCACCGCGATCATCTCGGCCAACTTGTCGGGGTTCTTGGTCCCGACGACGACCCGCCGGGGCAGTCGGGTCACCCTGCCAGCGCCTCTCGCTGGGCGGCGATCAGGCTCTCGATGCCGCCGGAGGCCAGGTCGAGGAGTTGGCCCAACTGCGCCCGGTCGAAGGGGGCGCCCTCGGCGGTGCCCTGCACCTCGACCAGGCCGCCCGATCCGGTCATGACGACGTTGAAGTCGACATCGGCATGGGCGTCCTCCTCGTAGGGAAGGTCCAGCAGGATCTCGCCTCCAACCACCCCCACGCTGATCGCCGCACAGTGGTCGGTGATCGGGTGGACCGGGACCACTCCCCGGGTGACGGCATCGGTGAAGGCGTCGTGGAGCGCCAGCCACGCCCCGGTGATGGCGGCCGTCCTGGTGCCTCCGTCGGCTTGCAGCACGTCGCAATCGACCCGCACCGTCACCTCTCCCATCGATGCAAGATCGACGACGGCCCTCAGCGCTCTCCCCACCAGGCGCTGGATCTCCTTGGTGCGGCCCCCCTCGATGGAGCGCCGCGAGACTCGCTCCGGACTGGACCCGGGGAGCATCGAGTACTCGGCGGTCACCCATCCCTTGCCGGTGTCGCGGATCCAGGGAGGCACCCGGTCGTCCACCGATGCCGTGCACAGCACCCGGGTGCGCCCCATCTCGAACAGGACCGACCCCGGGGTCATCTCCGTGTAGCCGCGGGTGATGCGCACCGGGCGCAACTCGTCGGGCCGGCGACCTTCTCTCACAACTCCACCTCCAGGCCGGGAGCGGCCCACTCGACCGGTCCTCCGAATGCTGCGGCGGCTTCGGCCACCGATGCCACGACGTCCAGCGTAGGGGCGACGTGCGTCACCAAGAGGCGCCCCACCCCGGCGGCGGCGGCCGCCTCACCGGCTTCGGCGGCGAACAGGTGATAGGGGTAGTCGCCCGCCATCCGGGCACCCTGATCGGTCGCCTCACAGAGGAGCAGATCCACACCGGAGGCGATCTCGACCAGATCGCCCCCCGGACCGGTGTCACCGGAGTAGGCGAGCGACGCCCCGCCACCCTCGGCCCGGGTGACCACGGCCGGCACCGGGTGGACCGCCGCACCCCACGACAGGCTGATACCCCCGACCTCGGCGGTTGCCCCCGGTGCGATGGTCACGAAGGCGAACTTCCGAAAGAAGTCGTGGCCGGGCCCCGCCCCCACGAAGGCCGCCAATCGCCCGGCCACCCCTTCGGGCGCATAGACCGGCAGTGGATCCCGGCGGGGCCTCCCGTAACGGAGCAGGTTGAAGAGGGGGATCACATCGAGACAGTGGTCCCCGTGCCCGTGGGACAACACCAGGGCGTCGACTTCGGCGATCGATGCCCTCTCCAGCAACGCCACCAGGGTGCCCGGTCCCGCATCCACCCAGATCGTCGCCCCCTCCGTCACCAGGTAGCCGGAAGCCGGCCGACCCGGCGTGGGGTAGGTGCCGTTCGAGCCGAGCACGGTGAGGAGCACCCGGCGAGTGTAGGGCCTGCCACCCCGCCGCTAGATTTCGCACACCCGAACGGGAGAACTCGTGGCCCGAAGCGACGACCTGGCCCAGTCCATCGGCCGCTACCTCAAGAAGAGCGAGCAGGTGATCGGCGGGTGTCGGGCCGCCCCACGCGGCAGCAGCACCCGGACCGCCCTCATGGCGGGGGCGGGCGCCGCCGCCGGCTACATCATCTCGACGGTCTTCGCCGAAGGTTCGGTGGCTGCTGCCTTCGGCGGCGGGATCGGCGCGCTGGCCGGTGTGGCGATCTCGTCGCTGGTAGCCAGGCTCCTCATGGGCAGGCGGATCGGCATCCCGGCTGCGGTCGTCACCCTGGCGCTGACCCCCCGGCGCCTGCTGATCTTCCGCCAATCGTGGTTCGCCAACCGGGTCGCCGAACTGATCAGGGAGATCCCCGTCGATGCAGTCACATCGATCACCGTCGGGGCGGCGAGGTGGATCTCACCGCACCCGGTGACGATCGGGTTGGCCGACGAGACGTCCCTGGCCCTGGAAGCCGCCAAGGTCGAGGAACCCGCTCTGCTGGCGGAGGCCTTCGGGAAGACCACCGGCAGGTGATCGGCGCGTCTCAGCCGCCGATGCCGAGCAGGCGGCGCAGCGTCGGGGGATCCTGGCTGTAGGCAAGCGCCACGTCGGCGTCCACCCGCCCCTGCTGCACCAGGTGTTGGAGGTTGCTGTCGAGGCTGAACATGCCCCGATCCCGCGAGGTCTGGATGACGTCCTGGATGCGGGCGATCTCGTTGTTGCGGATCAGGTTCGCCACCGCCGGTGTCATCGACATCAACTCGAGGCCGGCCACCCGGGGCACCGTCTCCCCCGGCTTCGGCCTCCCGGGCATGAGCACCTGCGAGATCACTGCCAGTAGCGAGAGCGCCAACTGGACGCGGATCTGTGCCTGCTGATCCGACGGGAACACGTCGATGATGCGGTTGATGGTCTTGGCGCTCCCGGTGGTGTGCAGGGTGCCGAACACCAGGTGGCCGGTCTCGGCGGCCGTCAAGGCGGCGGCGATCGTCTCGAGATCGCGCATCTCGCCGAGCATGACCACGTCGGGGTCTTGCCGCAGGGCCCGCCGCATCGCCTCGGCGAAGCCGGGCACATCGGTTCCGACCTCACGCTGGGTCACCAGGCCCTGCTTGTTGTCGTGACGGAACTCGACGGGGTCCTCGACGGTCACGATGTGCCGGCTCATGTTGGTGTTGACCCAATCGACCATGGTCGCCAGGGTCGTGCTCTTGCCGGAGCCGGTGGGACCGGTCACCAGGATGAGGCCGCGGGGGCGCCGGAGCAGTCCGGTGATCGTGTCCTCCGGCAGTCCGATCTCGGCGAAGTCCATCAACTGCCGAGGGATGCGGCGCAGCACGGCGGCATAGCCCTGCTGCTGGCGCATCACGCTGGCCCGGAACCTCTCGCCGCGGGCATGGGGGATGCCGAAATCGGCGGTGCCGTCACGCTGCACCTCGTCCCACTGGGAGTCGCTGCAGAGGGCGCGGCACACGCTCTCGGTGGTTTCGGGATCCCAGATCTTCTGGGCGAGCGGCGTCAACGTTCCGTTGACCCGGACGATCGGGGGGCTCATCGGGTGGATGTGGAGATCGGAGGCGCCGGCGGTGATGCACCGTTCGAGCAGGGCGGCGATCGTCGGGGACATCGCCGGGGCCCGCGCCGGTGCCTGAGGCCGCGCCGGCAACTCGCCGAGGAGTGGGGAATCGGCGGCGCCGGGGGTGTTGGGGGCGTCGGGAGCAGGCGGTGCCGACGGCTGGATGAGGACATCGTCCATGGACATGCGGACTCCATCGGCACCCCCGAGCGCTCGCTGAAGCCGGGGATGGGACAATCGCTTGGTGGAGATCCTCCGACTGTTCGGCCGTGCCCTCCTGCTCCGGCCCCCCGACGCCGGCTAACCCCTCCGCATCCAGGCGCCCAGGGTGTCGAGGCCGATCGAACCCACGTCCAGCAGCCTGGCGTGGAACTGCTTGAGGTCGAAGTCGGCCCCGAGGCGCACCGTCTCTTCGGCCCGCAGATCCCGGATCGCCTGCTGCCCCACCTTGTAGCTGATCGCCTGACCCGGCCAACCGAGGTAGCGATTCATCTCCGACTCGGCCACCGGCCGGAGTTGGGCGGCGTAGTCGACCAGCATGTCGACCCCCCTCTGGTAGGTCCACGGCTCCCCGGAGTGGAACGGCTGGTCTGAGGGAATCGGAAGCTCCAGGTGGGAGCCGATGTCGATGACCACCCGGCACGCCCGCAGCATCTCGGATGCGTACTTGCCCATCAGGTAGTCGGGCTTCTCCAGATAGCCGAGTTCTTCCATGAGGTCCTCGGCGTACAGCGCCCATCCTTCCCCCGAACCGGGGTACCACACCATCAATCGGTGGAATCGGGTCGTCTTGTCGGCGACCGCCATCTGGGTGCCGACCTGGAGGTGATGCCCGGGGAACCCCTCATGGTAGGCGGTGCTGACCTGGTCGAACATCGGGATGGTGGTCGCATCCCCGAGGGCGAACCAGACCGATCCCGCTCTGGCGAAGTCCTCGCTGGGGCCGACGTAGTAGGCCCCCAACGGGCCGCCCGGAGGGGCGATCTTGACGTCGATCGCCTTGATCGGATCTGGCACGTCGAATTGGGACCCGTCCAACTCGTCGAGGGCGATCTGCTGCCGCTCCGCCATCAGGCGCCGGAACTCCTCGGGACTGCCGGCCGCCCGATCGGCATCCGTCGCCAGCAGGTCCAGCACCTCGGCCAGCGAGGCACCCGGAACGATCTGCTCCGCGACGCCGATCATCGCCGCTCGCAGGCGCCCCACCTCGGACCATCCCCATTCGTAGGTCCTGATCGGGTCGATCGAGGTGCCTAGGTAGCGGCGGGCGAATGCCACGTACCTGTCCCGGCCGACCGCGTCGCGCTCCGGAGCGTCCGGCAGGTACTGCTGCTCGAAGTAATCGGCCAGGCTGGCGAACTCCGCCTTGGCCGATTCGACACCGGCGGCCACCCGTGCCGCCAGCGAGGCATCCCCGATCCCGGCCCCCTCGAATTGGCCCGGCATGGTGTCGAACGGCGACTCGGTCCCGGCGGCGGTTCGGCACTGGCGAACCGCCTCGGCTGCCTGGCGGACGGCGGCGGCCAGTCCCCTCCGGCGCCCCTCGTCGAGCCGCTCCCGATACCCGGCGATCGCCTCCGGCAGGCCCTCCAGGCGGGCTGCGATCGCCTCCCAACCCTCGGCCGAGGCCGTGTCCATGTGGTCGAAGACCTGGCGGAGGTCCTGGAGGGTCGAGGCGATGCTGTTGAGGTCGCGGAGGCGTTCGTCGGCGTCGATCGAGGCGAGGCCCGCCGAGAGCGACTCCTCCAGGACGTCGATCGCCAGCCGATCCCACGGATCGGACGACTCGGGCACGGCCCGCACCTCGGCGAGTTGGCGGGCGTACATCTCCCGCAGTCCCTCGACACCGGCGATGGTCTGATCGCCCCACTCCCCGTCGTGCCCCTCCACCCCGACGAAGGTGGCGTCGATCGGTTCGGCGGCGGCGGTCTCGTCGACCATGCGATCGGCGATCTCGAAGATCTGGCTCATGGGTCCCTTCCCTGCGGAGTCATCGGGAGATTGCCACGACGGTGCAGGTCCGGCCAATCGCCG
>JAHJML010000030.1 GCA_018821365.1 Actinomycetota bacterium
CGTAGTGCTCGCCATGCTGATGGCCGTGCTCCCCCTCGCGGCAGCCACGCCTGCCCTGGCCGGCGGCCCGGTGGCGTTTGACATGGGGGGTTCGGCGTCGCAGAACCTGACTTCGTACACCAACCCCTATTCGGGTGCCTTCTCGAGCGCCGCCGATGGTTTCGACAAGTACCAGCGGTCCGTGTCGCCCTCGATCCCCTACGCGGTGCTCGATGACTCGCTGAGCATCTACACCGGCGACACCCTGGGGATCATCAAGGACGGCAACACCGACATCTTCTTCGGGGTCACCGACACCGAGAACGGCGACAACAGCGGCCCCATCTCTGCGACGTGGGTGTTCGACATCTCAGGAGCCTCCGACCTGTCGCTGTCGATCGACATGGGCGCCATGGGCGACTTCGAGACCGCCGACTACTTCACCTGGGAGTACTCGATCGACGGTGGAGCCACCCAGACCGCATTCGCTTCCACGGTCGACGAAGCCGGCTCCTATACCTACGTCCTCGAAGGCGGAGCCTCCTTCACACTGAGCGACCCGATGCTGGTCGACGGGGTCATCCTCACCGACGACCTCGCCACCTCCACCACCGCTCTCACCGGCACCGGCTCGGCACTCACCCTGACACTGACCGCCCAGACCGATGGCGGCACCGAAGCCTTCACCTTCCAGAACATCCTCATCGAAGGATCCGGCGGTGGCGGCCCCACGACGCCCACCGTGTTCCTCAGTGAGATCCACTACGACAACGCCGGCGCCGACACCGGAGAGTTCGTCGAGGTGACCGGCGACGCCGGCACCGACCTCACCGGGTGGACCATCGAGTTCTACAACGGAAGCGGCGGGGCGCTGTACACGCCGACCCTCTCGCTCACCGGGACCATCGACGACGAGGCCGCCGGCATGGGTGCACTGTCCTTCCTCAGGGCAGGCATCCAGAACGGCAGCCCCGACGGGTGGGCCCTCATCGACGACACCGGTGCGGTGATCGAGTTCCTCTCCTACGAGGGTTCGTTCACGGCTACCAGTGGCACCGCCAACGGCATGACCAGCGTCGATATCGGCGTAGCCGAGGCTTCGACGACGCCGGCCGGCCAGTCGCTCCAGTTGATCGACGACACCTGGGTCGGACCCGCCGACGCCAGCCCCGGCGACCTCAACACCGCGGTCGTGGAGCCGTTCCTGTGCGGCGATCCCGCCACGGCGATCCACGACGTGCAGGGCAGCGGGGCGGCAACCCCCATTCCCGGCGTGGTGACGGTCGAAGGCATCGTGGTCGGCGACTTCCAGGCGTACGCCAGCACCAGCCTCACCGATGATCCCCTCCTCGGATTCATGCTCCAGGAGGAGGACACCGACGCCGACGCCGACGTCGCCACCTCTGAGGGCGTCTTCGTCTACAACCCGGGCGGCACCGATGTCGCCGTCGGCGACCTGGTCAGGGTCAAGGGCACGGCCCAGGAGTACTACGACCTCACCGAGATCGGCAACGTCACCGATCTGTTGGTCTGCTCCTCCGGGAACACGCTGCCGACCCCCGCTTCCCCGGTGGTGCCCACCGCGCTGGCCGACCCGGTGGTCGACTGGGAGGCCATCGAGGGGATGGGCGTCGTCATCGCCCAGCCGCTCTATGTGACCGAAATGTATCGACTCGGGTCCTTCGGTGAGATCAAGCTGTCGGCGATCGGGGCCCAGGACCACCCCAACCAGGTGGCGACGGTCGGGACCCCCGCGGCGACGGAAGTCTATCAACTCAACCAGAACAGCAGGGTCACCCTCGATGACGGTGAGGACGAGAACGAGAACTACGGCAACGACACCTGGAACCCGGCCACGACGCCGTACCTGTCGGCGGTGGACGGAACCTTGCGCTCCGGTGACTCGGTGACCGGACTCGCCGGGGTGGTCCACTACTCGTTCGGCGAGTACGAGATCCAACCGGTCAACGTCGCCGACCCGACCGACCCGGCCGCCGCAGTGACGTTCGTCAGGGCCAATCCCCGGCCCGACCTGCCCGACGTGGGCGGGACGTTCAAGGTGGCCTCGTTCAATGTCCTCAACTACTTCACGACCCTCGGCAGCCGGGGTGCGAGCACCGCCGACGAGTTCGAGCGCCAGGCCACGAAGATCGTCGAGGCGATCATCGACGTCGACGCCGACGTGGTCGGCCTGATGGAGATCGAGAACAACGACGCGGCCATCATCGACCTGGTCGGCCGGCTCAACGGCGCCGCCGGGGCCACTCGCACGTACGGCTACATCGACACCGGAGTGGTCGGGACCGACCAGATCAAGGTAGCGATCATCTACGACACGGCCACGGCGGCGCCGGTCGGCGGGCATGCCGTGCTCGATTCGAGCGTCAGCCCGGCCTTCCTGGACGACAAGAACCGGCCGGCCGTCGCCCAGACCTTCGAGGAGATGGCGAGCGGCAACCTGGTGACCGTCGCGGTCAACCACCTCAAGTCGAAGGGGTCGGACTGCGATACGACCAGCAACCCCGGCGACCCCGCCTACGGGGTGGCGCCCTACGGGTCGGGCGATGACCTCGACTGGGGGGTGTACGCAGGCAACTGCAACCTGACCAGGACCGCAGCGGCCCAGGTGCTCGGGCAGTGGGTCGAAGAAGTGGCCGCCGCCAACGGTGCCACCTACGGACTCATCATCGGTGACCTGAACAGCTACGCCCGGGAGGATCCGATCACCACCCTCGAGGCGCTCGGCTACACCGACCTCCACGAGGTGTTCGACGGCGGGAACTCGTGGCAGATGGGCGGGCACACCTACGTGTTCGACGGCGAGCACGGGTCGCTCGACTATGCGATGGGCAACGATGCCTCCCTGGCGGTGGTGACCGGGGCGGCTGCCTGGCACATCAACGCCGATGAACCACCCGCCCTCGACTACGAGGATTGGAATCCGCCCGCCAACTACACCGCCGACCAGTGGAGGGCCAGCGACCACGATCCGGTGATCGTGGGACTCCAGATGCCCATCGTGCCCAGGCGGATCAAGGCAGCCGCCATCGACGACGTCGAGGCGCTCATCGGATTGGGCACCACCAAGGACGACAAGACCCTCGCCAAGGTCATCACCGACCTGGAGCGGAGTCTCGACGAGTCCCGGTGGACGTCGGACTTCACGCTCCAGGCCGGCGGCGGCGCCTTCGTGTTCGAGCGGGAGCGCCAGGCGGTCAGCCGCCTGCTCCTCTTGAGCCCGGCATTGGCCGATGCGGCGCAGGACGTGATCGATGACCTGGTCCTCGCCGACCGGGAGCTGGCGATGGTGGCGATCGACCTGGCGTCGGCAGCCGGCGAAGACGTCACCAAGGCCACCGGCAAGCTCGCTCAGGGCGATGCCGAGGCGGCCTCCGGTGATGCGGAGCGCGCCATCCAGCGCTACATGCAGGCGTGGCAGCAGGCCGTCTGAACCATCCGACGACCCCGAGGAAGCCGGCGGCTGCGGCCGCCGGCTTCCTGTTTCTCGCGCCCTACGCCTGCTCGAGGAAGCCGGCACCCTCCGCCAGCAACCGGGAGAATGCCGCTTCGTCGAGGATCGGCACCCCCAACTCCTGGGCCCTGACGGCCTTGGAGCCCGGCGACTCCCCCACCACTACCGCGGTGGTCTTCCTGGAGACCGACCCGGCCACCTTGCCGCCCCGATCCTCGACGGCCGAGCGCGCCCCCTCCCGGGTGAACCCATCCAGGGTTCCCGTGATCACCACCGTGACCCCCGCCAGCACACTGCGGTCGACCCCCTCGGGCTGGGGGTCGCCCAGACGTACCCCCGCCTGGGCCAACCGCCCGATCAGCGCCCGGTTGCCGGGATCGCTCGCCCAGGATCGGATGGAGGCCACGATCTCGGGACCGATCCCGTCGATGGCCCCCAGATCCTCCTCGGCGGCATCCATGATCCGCTCCATCGACAGGAAGCGCCTCGCCAGCGTCCTGGCCACCGTGCCCCCCACCAGCGGGATGCCGAGTGCGGTGAGCAGCCTCCCGAGCGGCCGATCCCGGGCGGCGTCGATGGCGGTCATCAGGTTGCCGACCGAGACCTCCCCCCAGCCCTCGAACCCGAGCAGGTCCTCGGGTCGGAGCCGGAAGATCCCGGAGGGATCGGTGACCAGGCCCTCGGAGAGCAGCAGGTGGATGGTCTTGTAGCCGAGGCCCTCGATGTCCATGCCGCCCCGTCCGGCGAAGTGGGCCAGGTACTCCCGCAGTCGGCTCGGGCAGTCGAACCCCCCGGTGCAACGGGCCACCGCCTCGCCTTCGGCCCGGGTGATCGGGTTGCCACAGAAGGGGCACTTGCGGGGCATCTTCCACGTCTGCTCCGCCCCGGTGCGCAGCGAGGCCACCGGGCCGACCACCTCGGGGATGACGTCGCCGGCCCGCCTGACGATGACGGTATCCCCGATCCTGAGGTCCTTGCGGGCGACCTCGTCCTGGTTGTGGAGGGTGGCGTTGGTGACGGTGGCCCCGCCCACGAAGACCGGCTCCAGCACCGCGAAGGGGGTGACGGCCCCGGTGCGGCCCACGTTGACCTCGATGCCGATCAGCCGGGTGGTCTGCTCTTCGGGTGGGAACTTGTAGGCGATCGCCCAGCGGGGGCTCTTGGAGGTGAAGCCCAACTCGCTCTGGTCGGCCAGCGGATCGACCTTGATGACCACACCGTCGGTCTGGTAGCCGAGATCGTGGCGGGCGTGCTCGGCGCTCGCCACGTAGTGCAGCACCCCATCGAGATCGTCGACGTGCTCACTGGCAGGGTTGACCGGCAGCCCGTGATCGCGCAGCCACCGCAGGCTGTCGGTGTGGGACCGGAACGCCGGGCCGCCCTCCAGGTAGCCCACCTGGTACACCCACATCGCCAGCCGCCGGGTGGCGGTGACGGCGGGATCCTTCTGACGGACCGCCCCCGCCGCCGCGTTGCGCGGGTTCACGAACAAGCGCTCCCCCATCTCGGCCTGGGTCTCGTTGAGGGCGTCGAAGGCCGCCAGCGGCATGTAGACCTCGCCCCGGACCTCCATGACGGCGGGGGGATCGTCCCCCAGCAGCACCAGGGGGACGCCCAGCACCGTCCGCAGGTTGGCGGTGACGTCCTCACCGGTGACGCCGTCGCCACGGGTGGCCGCCCCGGTGAGCCTCCCGCCGCGGTAGGTGAGCGACACCGCCAACCCGTCGACCTTGAGCTCGCAGGCAAACCCGGCGGGTTGGCGGCCCAGTTGCCGCTGCAGGCGGCCGGCCCACGCTGCTACCTGCTCCGGGGTCTCGGCGTTGTCCAGCGAGAACATTCGCTCCCGGTGGGCCACCTCGGCGAAGAGATCCGAGGGAGGGGCGCCGACCCGCTGCGTCGGCGAGTCGGGTGACGCGAGGTCGGGGTGAGCGCTCTCCAACCCCTCCAACTCGCGGAACAGGGCGTCGTACCCGGCATCGGAGATCTCGGGATCGTCGAGGACGTGATACCGATACGAGTGGTAGCGCAGCAGGCGCCGCAACTCCTCGATGCGGGCGGTGGGATCGGCCACCCATCACCTCCTGGTCGGCTCGACGGGCACGGCAGGATGATACGGCCCGCTACCGACGGGAACCCGTCCCTTCACCTGCGGAGGTTGTCCTCGATGGTCCCACCACCCAGCACCTCGTCGCCCCGGTAGAGGACGGCGGACTGCCCGGGGGCGGCTCCCTCCCGGGGGGTGTCGAACCACACCTCCCAGGCGCCGGCCGCCGCCGCCACCAGCCCGGCGGGAATCGGGTCCGATCGGTAGCGGACCTTCACCTCGACCTCGTCGCCGGCGGGGGGAGCCCCGGCCACCCACGACATCTGCGACACGCTCACCCCATCTGCGAGCAGGTCCCGACGGGTGCCCACCACCACCGTCGCCGTCGCCGGCCGAACCTCGAGCACGTAGCGAGGCTCCCCCACCGAGAGGTGGAGACCGCGCCGCTGACCCACCGTGAAGCCGACCGCCCCGTCGTGACGGCCGATCTCGGCCCCACCGGAGTCGACGATCGGGCCGGGTTGGGCGATCGCGGGGAATCGCTCCCGCAGGAACGAAGTGTGATCGCGGGCGATGAAGCACAGATCCTGGCTGTCGGGCTTGGCGGCCGTCCCCATCCCCCGCCGGGCGGCCTCGGCCCTGACCTCGGCCTTGGTCATCTCCCCCACCGGGAACCGGATGCGGGCCAGGTCGTCCTGGCCGAGCATGTGGAGCACGTACGACTGGTCCTTGGCCCGATCGGTGGCGGTCAGCAGTCGGAACCCGCCGGCGTCCCGGCGGATGCGGGCATGGTGCCCGGTCACCAGCACCTCGCATCCCAGTTGGGACGCCCGATCCAGCAGCGCCCGGAAGCGGACCCTCCGGTTGCACTCGATACAGGGATTGGGAGTCCGTCCGGCCAGGTAGGCCGCCGCAAACGGATCGACCACCTGCCGGTTGAACTCGTCGACGTAGTCGAGGACGTAGTGGCGGATGCCGAGCGTCGCAGCCGCCTTCCCGGCGTCGTCGGCGTCGGCCACGGTGCAGCACCCGTGGAGCGGCATCGATCCGTCGGCACCCTCCCATTGCTTGAGGGTGGCGCCGATCACCTCGTGTCCCTGGTCCAGCATCAAGGCGGCGGCCACACTGCTGTCGACCCCGCCCGACATCGCCACCAGCGCCCTCACCGGAGCCCCTCCAGCGCCTCCAGCACCATGGCGGCGGCGTCGTCGCCGTCCTCGGGCCTGCTGGTCCAGCCAAAGGAGAAGCGGACGCACCCGGCCGCCTCCCCGGGGCCCATCCCCATGGCGGCCAGGACGTGGCTGACGGAGATCGCGCCGCTGTGGCAGGCCGACCCCGCCGATCCGGCCAGGCCGAGACCATCGAGCAGGATCAGCAGGGTCTCGGCGCTCACTCCGGGGAATCGCACATGGCTGTGCTGGATGAGGCGCCGGTCGGCAGCGGTCACGGCGAACCCGTCGACCGATCCGGCCAGCGCCGCCTCGAAGCGGCGGCGGGCCTCACCGACGTCCGCGCGGAAACGCTCCCGGTCGGCCGCGGTGGCCTCCATGGCGGCCACCATCCCGACGATCCCGGCGACGTTGTGCGTCCCGCTGCGCCGGCCGAGCTCCTGGCCTCCCCCGTGGATGACGGGTTCCAGAGCGATGCTGCGGGGAGCCACCAGCAGGCCGACACCTTTCGGCCCGCCGAACTTGTGGGAGGCGAGGGTGATCAGGTCGGCCCCGGTGGAGGCGAGCGTCACCTCTTCGGAGACGAACGACTGGACCGCATCGGTGTGGATCACCGCGGCACCGGCTTCCCGGACGGCGCCGGCGATCTCGAGGAGCGGCTGTCGGGCGCCGGTCTCGTTGTTGGCGGCCATCACCGACACCACCGCCGTGCCGGGCCCCACCGCCGCGGCGATCTCGGCCGGGTCGGCTACTCCATCGCCGTCGACCCCGACGATCGCCAGGGGACAGCCGAGCCGTTCGAGGAATCGGGCCGTCTCCAACACCGCCTCGTGCTCCACCGCGGTGGTGGCCACCCCGCCCCTCCGATTGCCGGCCAGCGCCGGTCCGGCCACACCGAGGTTGTCGGACCCGGTGCCGCCCCCGGTGAAGACGATGTCGAGGGGATGGGCCGCCCCCAGCAGGCGGGCCGCCGTCTCCCTGGCCGTTTCGAGGGCGGCCTTGGCACGGCGGGAGACCTCGTGGATGCCGGAGGGATTGCCGTACCCCTCCCCCAGCCACGGCTCCATCGCCGCTCTGGCTTCGGGCCGGATCGGGGTGGTGGCGGCGTGGTCGAGGTAGAGCATGGGTGGCGGCAGCGTACCGGTTCGGCGGGGCTGCCGGGCAGGAGAGCCGGTCAGTCCTGGCCGGGGCGGGGGGTGGCGTCGGGCCGCTCGCTCGGGCCGACCGCCACCCTGCGGATGAACCGGTCCACCGTGGCGGCATAGAGTTCGGGTTCGGCGTC
>JAHJML010000031.1 GCA_018821365.1 Actinomycetota bacterium
CAACTCAACCGCGCCGATCCGATCGACACCGTCGAAGCCTCTGACCGGTGACGGGCGCCAATGACCCACGGCAGGTTTGTGCGGTTGTGCATCGAAATCCGGCTTCCCGCCCCCCTTCTCCTCTCCCGGCCTCACTTTGACCCAGTGTGACGCGCGCCCCTATACTCTGCGACCGTGACCTTGATCCCGAGCCCCTTCTTCTGAAGGGCCGCCCGGCCTGCGCCGAAGGCCGGGCATTTGCCTGAGGAAGGGTAGATCACAAGGTCGGCGGGCAAGCTCCCAAGGGGCCGAAACGCCGGCTTTCGCATGTGCAGCATGTCTCGTTCGGGGGACCGCTGCGCCTTGACAAGACGAGAGAGACGAGGGCACGAGTGCCGACCATCCAGCAGTTGGTCCGACAGGGCCGCACGCCGAAGCCGAAGAAGGAGAAGACGCCGGGTCTCGCCGGGGCGCCACAGCGTCGCGGGGTGTGCACCCGCGTCTACACCGTAACTCCCAAGAAGCCGAATTCTGCGCTCCGCAAGGTCTGTCGTGTCCGTCTCTCCTCCGGCATAGAGGTCACCGCCTACATCCCCGGCGAGGGCCACAACCTGCAGGAACACTCGATCGTTCTGATCCGCGGCGGCCGTGTGAAGGACCTCCCGGGCATTCGCTACAAGGTCATCCGGGGCACGCTGGATGCCGCCGGTGTCTCGGCACGGCGTCAGGCCCGCTCCCGCTACGGAGCCAAGAAGGAGTCCAGGTGAGACGCGCACCCGCTGAGATCCGCCGGATCGAACCCGACCCGGTCTTCCGCAGCGTCCTGGTCAGCCAGGTCGTCAACAAGATCCTCTGGAAGGGCAAGAAGAGCCGGTCCCGCCAGATCGTCTACGACGCCCTCGAGATCGTCGAGCGCCGCGCCGGTCAAGACCCCATCACCGTCCTCAAGCGCGGCATCGACAACATCCGCCCCACCCTCGAGGTCCGCAGCCGCCGGGTGGGCGGCTCGTCGTATCAGGTTCCCGTGGAGGTGCGGCCCCGCCGCGCCAACACCCTGGCGGTTCGCTGGCTGGTCGACTTCGCCCGCAAGCGCCGAGAATCCTCCATGGCCGAGCGTCTTGCCAACGAGATCCTCGATGCCTCCAACCGCACCGGCGCCGCCGTGAAGCGCCGTGAAGACGTCCACAAGATGGCCGAGTCCAACAAGGCCTTCGCCCACTACCGCTGGTAACCACATGAGCGCCGCCGACACCCTGCATCACCTGCGCCAATACCCGCTGTCCCGCACACGGAACATCGGGATCATGGCGCACATCGACGCGGGCAAGACGACGCTCACCGAGCGGATCCTCTACTACACCGGCAAGACCTA
This sequence comes from Actinomycetota bacterium, assembly GCA_018821365.1. Taxonomy (GTDB): domain Bacteria; phylum Actinomycetota; class Acidimicrobiia; order Spongiisociales; family UBA11373; genus JAHJML01. The sequence continues at coordinate 1,352 of JAHJML010000031.1, forward strand.
CAAGATGGGCGAGGTCCACGAGGGCGCCGCCGTCATGGACTGGATGGCGCAGGAGCAGGAGCGGGGCATCACCATCACCTCCGCGGCCACCACCGCTGCCTGGAAAGACCACTGGATCAACATCATCGACACCCCGGGCCATGTCGACTTCACGGTCGAGGTGGAGCGGGCGCTGCGGGTGCTCGACGGCGCCGTCGCCGTCTTCGACGCAGTGGCCGGTGTCGAACCGCAGTCCGAGACGGTATGGCGGCAGGCCGATCGATACGGCGTGCCCCGCATCGCGTACATCAACAAGATGGACCGGATCGGGGCCGATTTCTTCAAGTCGGTTCAATCGATGGTCGACCGCCTCGGCGCTCACCCGGTCATCATCCAGTTGCCGATCGGCTCCGAGGGCGGCTTCAACGGGGTCATCGACCTCCTCGAGATGAAGGCCCACGTCTGGACCGAAGAGAAGGGCGACAACTGGGCGAGCACCGACATCCCCGCCGACCAGATGGAACTGGCCCGCGAGTGGCGGGGCAAGTTGCTCGAGGCCCTCGCCGACGTCGACGAGAAACTGCTCGAGAAGTACCTCGAGGACGTCTACATCAGCGCCGAGGAAGTCCGCGCCGCCATCCGGGTGGGCACCCTCAAGCGGCTGTTCGTGCCGGTGATGATGGGCAGCGCCTTCAAGAACAAGGCCGTCCAACCGCTGCTCGATGCGGTCATCGACTTCCTGCCCAGCCCCGCCGACCTGCCTCCCACCGAGGGCTTTAAGCCCGGCGACGAGGAGCATCCCATCGCCCGCAAGGCCGAGGACGGCGAGCCGTTCACCGCGCTGGCCTTCAAGATCATGACCGACCCCTACGTCGGCAAGCTCACCTACTTCCGGGTGTACGCCGGCCACGCCGCCAAGGGCGACACGATCCTCAACGCCACCAACGGCGGCAAGGAGCGGATCGGCCGCCTGCTGCGGATGCACGCCAACCACCGCGAGGAGGTCGAGGACATCTTCACCGGCGACATCGTCGCCGCCGTCGGCCTCAAGAACACCACCACCGGCGACACCCTCGCCTCGGTGGGCGCCCCCATCCAGTTGGAGTCGATGGTGTTCCCGGCCCCGGTCATCTCGGTGGCCATCGAACCCAAGACCAAGGCCGACCAGGACAAACTGGGCGATGCCCTCCACCGCCTCTCCGAGGAGGACCCCACCTTCCTGGTCCGCAGCGACGAGGAGACCGGCCAGACGATCATCGCCGGGATGGGCGAGTTGCACCTCGAGATCCTGGTCGACCGCCTGGTCCGCGAGTTCAACGTGGGCGCCACCGTCGGGTTCCCCCAGGTGGCCTACCGGGAGACCATCCGGCAGGCCGTCAAGCACGTCGAGGCCAAGCACATCAAGCAGACGGGCGGCAAGGGCCAGTACGCCCACGTGATCATCGACCTGGAGCCGACCGGTCCCGGTGGCGGCTTCGAGTTCGTCGACGCCACCAAGGGGGGCAGCGTCCCCAAGGAGTACATCCGCTCCGTCGACGCCGGCATCGAGGACGCCCTCGAGTCCGGGGTCTGGGCCGGATACCCGCTGGTGGATGTCAGGGCCGTGCTCGTCGACGGGTCCGCCCACGCGGTGGACTCCTCGGAGATGGCCTTCAAGATCGCAGGCTCGATGGCGCTCCAGGAAGCAGCCAGGCGGGCCGGCGTGATGCTGCTGGAGCCGATGATGGCGGTCGAGGTCGTCACCCCCGAGGAGTACATGGGTGACGTCATCGGCGACCTGACGGCCCGGCGG
>JAHJML010000260.1 GCA_018821365.1 Actinomycetota bacterium
ATCCATCCATGCCGCCGGACTCTATCAGCAGGGATAAGGTCTCGCTGCTGCCCGCCAGTTCCTCCCGGAGTCGCTGAAAATCCTCGGCGCCGGCAACCGACCGGCCGTTGATCTCCAGGATTACGTCCCCGGGCTGCAGACCCGCGTCGGCCGCCGGTCCGTCCGGCGCCACTGCGATGACCATCATTCCCCGTTCTCCTTCGACGCCGAGGGCGTCCTTCAAACGCCGCACGCGGGGATCGCCGCCGCCCAGGGGGGCTACGGACATCCCGTGCCACGTATCTTCCCGGGCCGTATTTTCGCTTCCGGCCTCCGGCTCCTCCGCCGGCACGACCTCGAGCTCGATCCGTCGCCCGTCACGCAGGACCAGGCAGGAGGTGGCCTGTCCGATCTCCGCATCGCTGACGAGGAACTGCAGATCGTGGTCGTCCGCCACGTCCTCCCCGGCGAAACCTATGATCACGTCGTTCGCGAGCAGCCCGGCGGTCTGCGCAGGCGAACCAGGCAGCACCGCCTCTACCAGCGCGCCCTGTCGTTTTCCGTCCTGCAGGTGGTCGCTGGTGCGCGCCCCCAGGTAGCCGCGAATCATGCGGCCATGAGCCACGATCTGTTACAGGACACGGCGAGCGTAATTGCTCGGTATGGCGAATCCGATGCCCTGGGCGGATTTGTTGATCGCCGTGTTGACGCCGATCACCCGACCGCCCAGATCGAGCAGGGGGCCGCCGCTGTTGCCGAAGTTGATCGCGGCATCCGTCTGCAGGAAGTCCTGATACCTGGGTGCTCCACCGTGAATGACGAGGTCGCTGCGTCCCTTCGCGCTGACGACGCCCACAGTGACGCTGCCTTCCAGATTGCCGAAGGGGTTGCCCACGGCTATGGCCCAGTCGCCTACCCGCACGATGTCCGAGTCGCCGAAAGAAAGAGGTGTCAGGGGAGCGCTTCTCTCGATCTTGAGCACGGCCAGATCGCTGCCGGGATCGCTGCCGACGACCACCGCTTCGTAGGTGTGGCTCTCCCCCCTGAAGCGGACGCTCACCGCGTCGGCCCTGTCGATCACGTGGAGGTTGGTGAGGATGTGTCCGTCCCGGCTGACCACGAAGCCCGTGCCGCTGCCCGTGGGATTGAAAGGCGCGCCCTCTCCCCTGTCGTCGGGGAAGTAGCGCCTGTACAGTTCGTCCATCGGGTCGAGATCCAGGCCGCCGCCGGTAACGGAGCGTTCGGCGCGGATGCTGACCACGAGATCGCGTGCGCTGGAAACCACGGCGGTGAACGGAGAAGCCGGTGCCGGGGTATCATCCACCCGTGCCAACCCCTGGGCGCAGGCGCCTGACGTCGAGAGCGCGCCCAGCATCGCGCTCGACAACGCGATGCACGCCATGAAGGTAAATGATGAACGCACGGACATCTCAGCTTGCTCCCTGCTCCAATGCACCGACACCATCGTCGGCAACACACGGAGCCGCTGGAAAGCGGCTCAAGCCGGACGCTTCGTGGGAAAAGCGACAGGGTGGGATGAATCACGTTTCGCCGGAGCCGTTGCGCCGGCCAGTTGCAGGGATGGAACGATCCTACCAGACATTCATAATCTCGGTCAAGTGGATTCGCAACTGCTCAGTCCGTTTTGTTTTTCTCGCCGGCAATGGGATCACCTTCGCCTGCGACAGGCATTCCCGCCGCCGAGGCCCCGCTGTAGTCGCCAGGTTCGTCCGCTTCACCGGATGTTCCCGGAGTTGCGCCTGCGGCTGCCGCTCGGCTCGCATGGCGCTGGCCCGCAGCCGTCTTGATCTCCGAGATCTCCTTCTCCTTCGACTGCAACTCCCCCTCCAGGTCGCGGACCTTTCCCACCAGGGAGAGCAGCATGGGGTCATCGAGCACGCCAGGGCGCTCCTCGTTGAGCGCGTTGTAGACCAGGCTGCCGATCTCGCTGAAATGCCGCTCGATATCGCGGCTCAGCCCGAAGATGTCGTAACGTCGGAGACCGACCTTGGCCAGTTCCCCCGTCTTGTCCGCAGCCACGCTGTACCATTCGGTCAGGTTCACCTTCACGTCGTCCCACAACGTCATAACGACTCCCCTCCGTTCGTTGTGCGCGGAAAATATCTTGCCGTCCCAGGACTATTCATATACTAATCACTTCCCATGGGCAAGGCCGACCAGCACACTATCCTCTTCGTTTCCGACACGCACTTCCATCTCGAGCCCGAGCCGGACGAGAGGGAACGGGTCGCATTGTTCCTGGAATTCCTGAAAATGGCAGGACGTGCGGACGAGCTCGTTCTGCTCGGCGACATCTTCGACTTCTGGTTCGATTACCCGCACTTCCGACTCAAGGGTTACGAGGAGCTGCTGGCCGGGCTCCACGAGGTGCATGCCTGTGGAACCCGGATGCACTTCATCG
>JAHJML010000032.1 GCA_018821365.1 Actinomycetota bacterium
CCGCACTCGATGTAGAGGCCCTTCAGCGACCGGGCGTTCTCGATGCACTCGGGGCGGCGGGCCATCTCGACGGGGTCGTGGGCCAGCCAGTTGTCCCAACGCTCGGGGATCATCTCGCCGGTGTACAGGTCCACCGGGAGGCGGATGCCCCGCCCCGGACCCGGGTCGGGGTCGTAGGAGGCGGCCATCGCCAGCAACTCCAACATGTGGAACTCGTCGCGGCCGATCTTGGGCAGGCTCTCGTAGTGGGTGAGCAGTGCGTCGATGCTGCGGTCGTGGCCGGCGAGCACATCGAGGAGGGCCGGGAAGTCCCGGCCGTAGCAGGCCGGGAACCCCATGTCGCCCGAGTGGCAGGCCACCGCCGCCCAGGTGTCGGCCCGCCGCAGCCCGTGGCTGATCGCCCCGTACCCCCCGCTCGACTTGCCGAACAGCGCCCGGTGGTGGCGGCCCTTGCGGACCCGGAACCGGGCTTCGACGGCGGGGAGCATCTCCTCGATGAGGAAGTCCTCCCAGTTGCCCATGGTGGACGAATTGATGTACTGATTGCCGCCCAGCGTGGTGAAGCAGTCGGGGAAGACGGTGACCACCGGGCCCATCGCCCCCTCGTCGATGAGGCGGTCGATGCGCTGGGGGATGTTGTCCCCGAACGGCCGCCAGTTGAAGTGGGCGAGACCGCTGCCCGAGAACCCCACCAGGTCGACGAAGAGGGGGTACTCCTCGCTGGAGCCCTCATACCCCTCGGGCAGGTAGACGGCGACCCGCCGGGTGGTGGGGTCGCCGAGACGATTGTTGGCGATGGCCCTGGAGTCGATGGTGAACTCGACCCGGGTCCCCCGGGGTGCTGCGAAGTTGTGGCGTGCCATGGGCCCAAACTACCGGGATGGTGGCCGATCCGGAGAGGGTGCCGCAGGCGTCGTGTCACACCTGCAATCGAACATATGTTCGATTAGGATGACAGGCCCGGCACGGGAGGGCGGATGGCGGAGATCGGCGCGGCCCCCACCGGCCCCGGCGCGCCCGGGGGCCTGCTGACCGTCCAGTCGGGCAGGGTGATGGGCCTGGAGGGGCCACCCGGATACGGCCTCACCAGGGTGGGGCTCAGCATGCTCGCCGCCCACCCCGGCACCGTCGCCGTGGTGGACGTGAGGGGTTGGCTGTCGCCGCTGGCGGCGTGGGAGGCCGGGATCGCTCCGGAGAACCTGGTGCTGGTGCGCTGCACCGACCGGGCCCGCTGGGCCCAGGTGACCGCCACCCTCGTCGAGGGCCTCGGCGCCGTCTACGCCGAGGTCCCCCAGGGCATCAACGAGCAACTGCTCCGCCGCCTCGGCGCCCTTGCCAGGGCACGCCGCACCGCCCTCCTGTTGCGGCCGCTGCGGGGCGGCCTCCCCGCCGGCCTGGCCCATTTGCGGCTGCTGGGCGAGGCGGTGGCATGGGAGGGGGCCGGTGCCGGGCACGGCAGGCTCACCCACCGCCTGCTGACGCTGCGGGCGGACGGCAGGGGAGTCGGGGGAGTGGAGCGCCGCATCGAGGTGGAGGACGATGGGACGGACGCTGTGCGTGTGGTTCCCGGACTGGCCCCTGCGCCGTCCCGACGCGCCGCCGGGTGAGCCCTGCCAGGTCGTCGACGACCGCAATCTGGTCACGGCGGCCGACCGGCGCGCTCGGGAGGCGGGGGTCCGCCCCGGGATGCGGCGCCGGGAGGCCGAGGCGGTGTGTCCCACCGTCGTCACCCTGGCGGCCGATCCCGGCGCCGAGGCGGCGGCCTTCGAACCGGTGGTGGCGGCCGTCGAGGCGGTCGTACCCAGAGTGGAGATCGTCCATCCCGGACTGCTGTTCATCCCCCTGGCGGGGGCGGTCCGCTACTACGGGGGCGAGCAGCAGATCGTCGCCGGGGTAGCCGCCGGGTTGGAGCATGCGGCCGGGCCGGGCGGGAGGATCGGGGTGGCCGACGGCCCGTTTGCCGCCAGGATGGCCGCCGCCGAACCGCCGCTGATCGTCACCGACACCTCCGCCTTTCTGGCCAACCTCGATGTGGGGGTGCTGGGGGTGGACAACGTCGTCGACACCTTCCGCTGGCTGGGGATCGGCACCCTCGGCGACCTGCGGGCCATGCCGCGGGCCGCCATCGCCTCCCGGTTCGGCCATGCCGGGCTGCAGGCCCACCGGGTGGCGTCGGGGGAGGACCGCACCCCACTGCCCCGGGACATCCCGATCGATGTGTCGGTGGAGGAGAGGTACGCCCCGCCCATCACCGACCTCGAGCAGGCCGCCTTTGCTGCCAGGGGGGTGGCGGGCCGCCTGATGGAAGCCCTCACCCCCGGGGGAGGCATCCCGCATCGGGTGGTGGTGGAGGCGGAGTCGGCGGGCGGCGGGGTCCGCAGCCGCACCTGGCGGAGCGCCGACCCCTTCACCGAGGCCGAGTTGGCCGATCGGATCCGCTGGCAGTTGCGGGCCTGGGTCGAATCGGGCGGAGTGCCGGGCGGACTGGTCCGGCTACGGGTGGCCCCCGCCGACCTCTCCGACCGGGGTCGCCAGTTGCTGCTCACCGAGGACGCCGCCTCCGGCCTGGAGGAGCGCCGGGCGCTGGCCAGGGCCCAGGCGCTGCTGGGTCCCGACGCGGTGCTGCAGGCCCGCCCCCAGGGAGGGCGGCTGCCGGGGGAGCGGGTCCAGTGGCACCGATGGGAGGACCCCCCGGGCGAGCCTCCCAACGACCCGAAGGCGCCCTGGCCGGGCCGGCTCCCCTCGCCCGCCCCAGCGCTGGTGCCTCCCGATCCCCCGGCGCTGGAGGTGGAGTGGGACGGCGGGTTCCCGGTGCGGGTCCGGCTGGGGAGCCGGTGGGAGCCGGTGCTGTCGTGGGCCGGGCCGTGGCGCACCATCGACCGCTGGTGGGAGGGAAGCGGCCCGGTCGACCGCTACCAGATCGTCACCTCGGCGGGGGCGTTCCTCTGCGAGGTCACCGAGAACGGCTGCGTGCTGGCGGGGGTGTACGACTGAGGGCGGGGATGCCTCGGGGGGTCACTCCCGGTGGGGGGTGGCGGAGTGCCGGCGCTGGTTTGGCGAAGAGGGCGAAGGTCCAGCGCCGGTGAGGCTAGGAGCGGACGGCGCCCGTCCTGTCACGGGAACGCTACGGAGATGCCGGCGCCCTCGCGACAGGGCGAGCGTGTATGTCTCTACCCGGCGGTGGTCCTCTCCGATAGAGGGCCATGCCCCGAAAAGCCGGCCAGGCCGGTTCTGTTGTCGCCATGCCCGCCCACTCCGGCGCGCCCACGGTTGAGGCCGCAGCCGACATCACCGAGCGCGAACGGGCGGAGATGACGCTGGCGGAGTCCGAGCAGAGATTCCGCCTGCTGGCCGAGAACTCGACCGATGTGCTGTGGTCCATGGGACTGGACGGCCGCCTCACCTATGCGAGCCCATCGGTGGAGAAGCTCCGCGGCTACACGGTGGCCGAGGTGATGGCACAGTCCACGGATCAGAGGCTCACTCCCGATGGGATGAAGGTGTTCCAGAAGGAGATGGCCGCGATCCTCGAAACCATTGCCACCGGCCGGGACGTAGGTGAGCCCCGCACATGCGAGGTGGAGCAGCCACACAAGAACGGCTCGATGGTACGGACCGAGATGTCGATCGGCATCATGAGAAGCGAGCACGGCGAGCCTATTGGATTCCATGGTTCGTCTCGCGACATCAGCGAGCGCAAGCGGGCGCAGGAGGCGGTACAAGAGAGCGAACAGAAGTTCCGGCAGGCATTCATGACCGGCCTCGATGCCGCCTACCTGGCCACTTTGGACGACGGCAGGGTCACCGACTGCAACACCGAGTTTGGGACTCTCTTCGGTTACACACGCCAGGAGATCATCGGGAAGACCTCGACGGAGTTGAATCTCTACGCTGATCCGACGGATCGACGCCGACTGGTCTCCATTCTCAAGGACGAGGGGCGAGTCAAGGATCTCGAGTTGAAGGGCCGGAGGAAGACCGGGGAGACCTTCGATGTTTCAGTGTCCGCAAGCATTCTTCAAACAACAGGGGTACCCAGAACCCTGGGCCTCCTCAGAGACGTCACCGAGCGTACGCGGGCCGCAGAGTCTCTCATGGCTCAGAACCGCCTTCTGGAGAACGCTCGACAACAACTGAGTGCTCAGGTGGAGGAGAAGGCCCGGTTTGTTGCCACGGTTTCTCACGAGCTTCGCACGCCCCTGGCAGTGGTGCTCGGCTTCGCCGCTGAGTTGTGTGACGGGGCCGCCACCCTCCCCAGGTCGGAGGTCTCCGAGTTCGCCGGCCTGATCCGGGAGGGCGCCGCTGCGGCCAACAACCTGGTCGAGGACCTGCTGATCGCCGCTCGAATCGGCATCGGCCCGATCGCCTTCACCCCGGAGGCTGTCGACCTGGAGCGGGCGGTTGCGGCGGTAGCCGCCGAGGCGGAGACCGCCTCCCACATCCGTCTCAAGTCCCTCGAACTCGCCGGGACGGGGACGGTGGCCTGGGCTGATCTGCTGCGGGTGCACCAGATAGTGCGCAATCTCCTGGTCAATGCCGGGCGCCACGGCGGGCCCAACATCACCGTGACGAGCGGCGTCTGCGGCGACTCTCCGGCGGTCTTCTGCCGGGTGGTGGACGACGGACCCGGCGTGCCCGAACACCTGCTCGGCGTTCTCTTCGACCCCTACCAGCACGGCACCCGCGATGCCGGTGTTACTGAATCGGTGGGTCTTGGTCTCTACCTGTCACGCAACCTGGCCCGCCTCATGGGTGGCGACCTCACCCACGACCGTGATGGTGCTTCCACCGTGTTCGAGTTGACTCTCCCGGGTGGTCGGGTGGCTGCTGTCGCCTAGGAGACTGTTGAACAAGGCGCTTTCTGCAGCATCTGGTCCGGAGTAGAGTTTGGTGGCGGGTCCGGGTTCATGACTGAACCGAAGAGCCGGCAGTCGAGGGTGAGAAGCCGGCCACCGGGGTGGCGTTAGCGCCGTGAGAGGTCCCTTGTTGTCGGTTCCCGGGCCCGCTTGTCATGGTATTCGCGCACGCCGGGCCAGCCCGATGGCCCTCATTCCTGCTGGTGGTGGGTGAGGCGGTGGTGGCGGCGGCATAGGAGTTGGAGGTTGTCGAGGCGGGTGGGGCCGCCGTCTGCCCAGTGGTGGATGTGGTGGGCGTCGCACCAGGCGGCGGGGGTGGTGCACCCGGGGTGGGTGCAGTGGTGGTCCCGGGCGGCGAGGGCTCGTCGTAGGGGACCTGACACGATCCGGGTGGCCCGGGCGACCGAGAAGGGTTGGCCGCCTCGGGTGGCCAGGGTGGTGATGGTGGCGTCGCAGCCGACCCGCCGGGCGTCTTGGGGTGGGATCGGGCCGACCGGGTCGAGATCACAGGCCCCTCCCGGGTGGTTCTGGAGGGTGTCGAGGTCGACGGTGAGGGTGAGGTGGGGCCTCTCGCCTCCGATGGTGGGGCGGAGGGTGTCATCGAGGTGGCGGCGGCAGATCTCCACCAGGGCGTCGGCGCGCCGTTGGGCGGGGGAACGGGGGTCGTTGGGGTCCCGGTAGGTGGGGTCGACCATCGATCCGAGGGCGGTGATCACTGTGGCTCCCCCTTCGGGATCGAGGTCCCCGTCGATGCGGACCGACCCGTCCCAGGTGACCGAGGCCCACAGCCGGCGGGCCTGGTATGCCCGCCGGGCTTCCCGGAGGTGCCCCTCGTGATCGGCCAGACGCCTCCAGTGCCTCAAGAGGTGGCCGAACCCGTCGGCGTGGAGGTTCCCGGCGTGGGACATCAGGGTTGCTTCGTCTCGTTCGAACGCCTCGGGGTTGGTCTCCCAGGCTCGGGCCAGCATCCGCACCCGGGGCTCTGACAGCCCACCCCGGGAGAAGACCTCCCTGGTCCGGGGCATGTGGGGCAACGCCCGGGCCACCCCCACCCGGGACCTGCACACCCCTGCGGGGTCGCCGGAGCGGGCGATCAACCACCCCGTGGTCGACCCGAACCCGCTCAGGGCCGGGAGCCCCCGCCGCTCCACCTCGCCCAGCATCAGGGAATGAGCCGCCTCCAGGCGGGCCATGGCGACCCGCAGGTCGGCCATCGCCGCCTCCAGCGCCGCATCATCGAGGTCACGAAACGACTCGACCGAACCCGAAGCAACCGTGGCGGTGAGGCTTCCTGAACCCATACCACACCGTAACCTCCCGATGTGACACGAACCCCCGGGCCACCGCATGAGGCAACACCACCCCAGGGGAGGGCGCTCGTGCTAGGTGTGCATCGCGGGGAGGTTGTCCCTGATGATGCTGGTGGGGGTGGCCCAGCCGAGCGCTCCGTGGGATCGGTGGTGATTGTAGAAGTGGATGAACCCGGCGTAGGCGGCGGTTCGTTCGTCTTCTGAGCCCCAGGGGCGGATGTAGGCCCATTCCTCCAGCAGGATCCGGTGGAAGCGTTCGATCTTGCCGTTGGTCTGGGGCCGATAGGGGCGGGTCCTCTTGGGGGTCGTGCCGGTCGCGGCGCAGGCCCGATGCCACAACCCTGAGCGGTAACACGATCCGTTGTCGGTGATGACCCGCTGCGGGGTGATTCCGATCTGCTGGTAGTAGACGGCGGCCCGTCTCCAGAATCCTGCTGCGGTGACGGCTTGCTCATCATCGTGGATCTCTGAGTAGACGATCCGGGTTCGGTCATCGATAGCCGAATGCAAGTACCGATACCCGACCTGACGGTCCTTGGTCTTCTCCCCCTGATAGCCCCGTCCCCGGGTTCTCCAGCCTCCCCCGGGTGGGATTCCCGCCAGTTTCTTGACATCGATGTGGATCAACTCCCCAGGCAACTCCCGTTGATATCGCTGAACCACCCGGGTGTTGGTCGCCCGGTCACCGCGATCGAGACGGCCCAGGCCTTCACTGTTGAGGATCGCCTGGACGGTCGAGGACGCCAAACCCACCTCGAATCCGATATGGCCGGCTCCCCACCGGCGCTGGCGACGCAACTCCACCACCCGGGCACGGATCGTCTCGGGGGTACGGTTCGGTGAACGCCGGGGCCGTGACGACCGGTCCCACAACCCGGCATCCCCATCAGCGAGGAACCGGTCCCGCCACTTACGCACCGTCTTGGGATCGACCTGAAACCGTTCAGCCGTCGAGGTGACCGACCACCCGGCATCAACAACCCACCCGACCATCCGCCGCCGGCCCTCCGGGGTGAGCGGTGCATTCGGGTGAAGCGATCTAGCGTGAGACATGAGCCCTCCTTACGAGTTGTGAGTCCCTACAACCCACAGTCTCGTTCGGAGGGCTCACCCCATGCCGCCAGGGACAACCTCCCCGGTTGTCACA
>JAHJML010000001.1 GCA_018821365.1 Actinomycetota bacterium
CGATGGTGAAGTCGAGGCGTTCGCCGTCGGGTCCCAGGATGGCGGCGGCGTCACGGAAGTCGGTTTCGATGGTGTCGGCCTCGGTTCCGAACAGCGCGGCGGGCCGCCGCAGGATGGTGCGGTAGCGGACCAGCGCCGAGAACCGGGCGGTGGTCTGTTCGACCCGGGCGAGGGTCCCGGTGCGGGCGTCGAGGGCGTCGCGGTAGCGGGCCAGGTTGTCGTCGCCGTAGGAGGTCGACAGGTCCATCGATGACAGGCCCCAGATCACCATCTCGGGTTGGAGGCGGGGAACCACCTCTTCCAGCAGCCAGGGTTCCATGACGACGGGGACCCCGCCGGCCAGGGCGGCGTTGTAGGCGGAACGGGCCTCGGGGTCGGTGGCGGTGAACACCTGGGGGACCAGGCCCTGCCAGGCCATCGAGGTCCCGGCGAAGACCACCTCGGCCCGGTCGATGCCGTCCATCTGGGCGACCTTCAACTGGGTGGAAGCGTCATACCAGCGCAACACCGGGGGACCGGCCGCCTCGGCGACCCGGGCGCTCCCCTCCGCCAGACCGGCCACAACAACCAACCCCACCACAAACCACAACACCACCCGACGCCTATCCATCGGCGGACTCCAGCAGGATGGCCGTCATTTCCTCGAGATGGTCGAGGGCGCTCTCAAGAGCAGCCTGCCACCCCGCCACGTCGATGTTGCAGAGTTCGGCGCTCCTCCGGAGATCCTCAACTGCGGCAGAGAAGGAGGCAGCCACCTCGGCGGGGACGGTCTCGGTCAGACTCTCGAGGGTGATGAGGTCTTGCGGCGACTCGCATCCGGTCTGTTCCACCACCGCGTCTCGCAGTCGGCGGGCGACCGCCCTGGCGTCTGCCGACCCGCCCCATCCCTCGAGGGGAGCAGGCTGGGGGAGGGCCGTGGTCGTCGTGGCGGTCGATCCCGGGTCGGTGGTGGCGGGTTCCTCGTCACACACCACCACCTCGGTCTCGAAGTCGTACTCATCGGTTTCGACGACCAACCGGCACCCCTCGGGCACCACCACCTCACCCGGATCGAGCGGTTCCTGTTCTCCCAGAGCCGCCTCCACCCCGGCGAGAACCTCGGCGGCGGTGGGACTGATGGTCTCTGATGGGGAGGAACCGGTCGAGCATCCGGAAAGCAGCAGGGTCGCAGCCAGCAGGGCTCCGAGCATCGGCACGGCCGCCCCGGGGACGATGCCGCAGGACGCTCGGAGCGGCCGGGTGTCACCTGCCGATCGCACGGAGTTCCTCGACGACGATCTCGGTGAATTGCCGGGACGCCGGGTAGCTCAGGTGGACACCCACATCGGTGAAGGACTCATCGGGGAAGGCCTCCCCGAGGTCGATGAAGCCGATCGCCCCGGCTTCCACGGCGACGCGGCCGATCTCGGCGTGGATCTCGATCTGCTGCGCCCTCCCCTGCGGGAGCCGGCCGGCCTGGCGGTCGTCCATCGGCATCCCGACCACCAGGACGTCGACACCTTGGCCGACGAGCCACTCGATGGTGTCGGCGATGGGGCCGTAGCGCTCCTGGCACACCTGCATCTCCTCGAGAGCCGGGCCCTCTTCGTCTTCCTGCAGTGCCAGCGCGGCCGATGCCGATCGGAACAGGGCGCGGCTCGCCTCGGGGAAAGGCGTCTCCTCGATCACGGGACCGTCGCCGTAATCGATGCGATCGCCCAACGTCGAAATCTCGGCTCGGATGAGGGGGTCGGCGTCGTCGGTCAGGGTCTCGGCGAAGTACAGGTCGTGCCAGGGCACTCCGTCGAGCGCATCGATCGGCGCAAACGCCTTCTCGCGGACCCGCACCATCTTGTCCCACACGGTGGTGGGGAACAGGCACCCGCCCTCCCCGTCGTCGAAGGCCTGGATGTCCCGGGTGGCCAGGCCCCACACGACCAGGGACGGCGAGAAGGAGGGCAACACGAACTCCTCCACCCACATTCGCTGGTCCTCGGGATACGACCCGGGGACGGAGGCGTTGTAGGCGTTGCGCCCCGCCGCATCGAGTTCGGTGAAGACACGCGGGTCGCCGGCATAGAGCATCATCGACGACCCTAGGAACACCACGTCGAACTCGTTGCCGAGTTGGCGATGCCAGGCTGCGTTCCACTCGTGGACATAGCCGAAACGGCGGAACCAGTGGTCGGGGACACGCAGCAACTCACCGCCCCCGGTGAGGGGGTGGTGCAGGGACTCGATGGTCCGGTAGGCCCGGCGGGCGGTGTCGAGGGGGGGACCGGCTGCCGGGGTGGAGGTAGTGGTGGTCTCCCCCGGACCGGCCGGGGGTGGGGTGGTGGTGAGGGCGGTGGTGAGGCGGGTGGTGAGGTCGGCGGCGGCGGCCTGGTCGAGGTGGGTGTAGTCGACGAAGTCGTCGTCGGTGTACCCGTATCGGAGATCGATCACCGGGATCTCCAGGATCTCTGCGATCGCCCGGATCGCCTCATGCGCTCGAGCCATGTCGAGGGCACCCTCGGGATGCAACGCCACATACCGATCCGGCGCCGGCAACTCCGCCAACACCACCGTCACGCCTTGTGACCGCAACGACTCCGTCGTCCGGTAGAGGGCCTGGAGATCGGTCTCGTCGATGTGGTAGTTGCGGAGGCGGGTTTGGACTTGGGTGGCGCGGTCGGGGGCGAGGTCGATGGTGAAGTCGAGGCGTTCGCCGTCGGGTCCCAGGATGGCGGCGGCGTCACGGAAGTCGGTTTCGATGGTGTCGGCTTCGGTCCCGAACA
>JAHJML010000033.1 GCA_018821365.1 Actinomycetota bacterium
GGGCGCCCGCCTGCAAGGCGAGGATGAGGTCCCGCGGAGAGAGCGGCGAGCCCGACTCCACGGCCGGGCACACCTCGTGGCACCGCCCGCATCGGACACAGGCATCCAGCAGCGCCAGTTCGCCGCGGGTGAGGTCGGAGAGGTGGACGTAGCCGCCCGATGCGGAGGGGATCGTCGCCGGCAGGGTCCCGATCCGCTCCCGCTTGGCCGCGAGGGCGTACCAGCCCGCCAGCATGTGCCATGCCTTGGAGTACGGCAGGTACGCCACGAAGGAGAAAGCCACCAGGGCGTGGGCGGCCCACAGGTAGCCGAAGGCGCCTTCGGCGCTCGACGCCGACAGGCCCGCAGCATCAAGCCACCCGCCGATCTGCCATCCGAGGAAGGAGACGGATTCAAAGTCGGGCTGGGTCGCCCGGATCCGGAGGCCCTCCACCAGGAAGCCCCCGATCCCCGCCGCCACAAGGAGGGCGAGCAGCAGCCAGTCGTCGCGGAGCATGGAGCCGCGCGACGGGAAGTGGGCCGGCTCCGCCCGGTCGGGGGCCTGCAACCGCGCCGGGCGGACCAGGCCGCGGTGGACCACCACCACCGCCAGACCCGCCAGGAACAGCACCCCGGCGGCGTCGGCCAGCAGGGAGAACACCCGGTAGAAGTCACCGTGCATGAACGTCCACTCGGGCTTGAGCGGGTGGAGCAGGTCGGCGTCCACCAGCACCACCAGCGTCGCCACGAACAGCCCGATGAACCCCCAGAACATGGCCAGGTGGCCCGCACCCACCACCGGGGAGCCGCGGAGGATGGTGCGGTTGGTGGCGACCGGCAACAGGGCCCGCACCCAGTTGCGCAGCGGCGGGAGGTTCGACGGGTCGGACCGGCCGGCCCGGTAGCGGCGCGCCCGGCGCCAGACACCCACGAAGAAGACGGCCAGAGCCACGGCGGCGAAACCGTAGAAGACGACCTTCACCCACCCGGGCATGCTGTAGAAGTACCCCCGTGTCACCTCGCCGGTGTCCATGTACCTCCTCTCCTCATCTCTTCCCCGCTGCCTCCAACCGATCGATCAACTCAGGCACCACGTCGAGCAGGTCGGCCCCCACCCCGTAGTGCGCCACCCGGAAGATGGGGGCGTCGGGGTCGGAGTTGACGGCGATGATCAACTCCGCGTCCCGCATGCCCTCGACGTGCTCGGGGGCTCCGCTCACCCCCAGCGCCAGGTACAGCTTGGGCTTGACCTGGTGGCCGGACTTGCCCACCTGGCGGGACATCGGCAGCCACCCCTGGTCGATGACGGGGCGGGACCCGCAAACGGCTCCGCCAAGCAGTTCGGCCAGTTCCTCGGCCAACTCCACATTGCCCTGCCCGCCGATGCCGCGCCCGATGGCCACCAGCACGTCCTGACGGGTGATGTCGACGTCCCCGGCTTCGGGTTCCCGGTAGCCGCAGAACTCGATCAGACCGGGATCGACGTCCATGGCCACCCGATCCACCGGCGGCGGTCCGGTGATCCGGCCGGCCTCGGCCGGACGGGTCCCCGGGAGCACGGCCAGCACCGCCGGCCCGGCCGGCACCGCCACCCGGGTGCTCATCTTGCCCCCGTACACGAGGCTGGCGGCCTCGATCCGGCCGTCGACGACCGAGGCGTCCTGCACGAAGTTGACCATCGGGCACCCGATCCGGGCCGGGAGCAATCCGATCAGATCCCATCCGAGGTTGGTGATCGGCACCAACACGACCTCGGGCCTGCGCTCTGCGGCGAGCGCGGCGATGGTGCGGGCGGCCACGTCGCCGATCGGATCGGACAGCGCCGGATGATCGACAGCCACGATCCGGTCGGCGGCACCCAATGCGGCCGCCAGGCCTCCGGTATCGCTGCCGAGAACCACCGCCTCGAGGGCGACCCCGAGGCCGTCGGCCAGCTCACGCCCCAGCGCCAGCGCCTCGAAGGCTGCATCGGTCGGCGACCCCTGCCAGTGTTCCGCGACAACCCAGATGTTTCCTGGCATGCAGCCTCCTCAGAGCAGTCCGCGGTCGGTGAGCACCGCCGCGATGCGAGCCGCGGCCTCACTCGGGCTGCCGGTGATCATCTCGGCATGCCCTGCCGACTCCGGCTTGGTCATCTCGATCACTTCGATGGAAGGGGCGGGACCGGCCGGCGAAGCGGCCACACCCTCGATGGTCCCCGTCGACATCGCCTGCCGGACCTTGGCGATCGGCACGTAGCGGGGCGGCTTGGCGGCGGCCTGGATGCCGAGCACGGCCGGCAATTCGACCCGGAAGTCACCAAGCACCCCGCCGGAGTACTCCTTGGACACCAGCATCCCACCGTCCTCAACGGTGGCGGCGGCCACCAACCCCAGGTAGGGCAGGTCGAGGGCGGCCGCCAGCAGCGGCCCGATCATCCCGTCGAGGTCGTCGAGAGCCTGGCATCCCGTCAGGATCAGGTCCACCGGGAGCAATCCGTCGATCGACGGCAGGGTCCCGGCCACCATCCCCGCCACCGCCGGAGCCCCGCTTCCCTCGGGGAACCCGGTCAGCTTGATGGCGCGGTCGGCTCCCTTGGCAAGGGCGGAGAACAGGACATCGTCGACCTCGGGGGCGTCCAGTCCGGCGACGACCACCTCGCCGCCCGCGTCCTCCCTGAGGAGCAGGGCCTGTTCGAGGGCGTGATCGTCGCGCTCGTTGACGATCAGCCTCAGGAACTCGGTGTCGAGCGCCCGGCCATCAGGTGCCACTTCCAGTTCCTCGACCACGTCGGGCACCATCTTCAGCAGCACCAGGATCTTCATCGGCGTTTCCCTTGCCTCGCTGTCATGGGGTCACTCCATCGCACGGGCCACCAACTCGGTGATGTCCCTGACCTCGATCCGGTCGTCGTAGCCGAGCACCTTCACCGAGTCCTCGAACCGGGGGACCTCGAAGGGGCAGGAGACGGCCAGGATGTCGGCGCCGGTGGCGGCCGCTTCCTCCACCCGCCGATCCGAGAGTCGGTCGTGGCCCCGGGCCTTGTAGAAGGCATCGAGCCACATCCCACCACCCCCGCCCCCGCAGCAGATCGTGTTGACCCCGTTGTGGGTCATCTCCACCAGTTCGACCCCGGGGAGCGCCGTGAGGATCGACCGCGGCTCATCGAACAACCCGCCGCGGCGGCCCAGCACGCAGGTGTCGTGGTAGGTGATGGTGGCGTTCAACTCCCTGGTCAGCCGGGGCAGCAAATCCTCGATGTGGCGGGAGATGAACGGGGTGACGTGCTCCACTGGGGTGCGGAACCCGGCGGCCGGGTACAGGTGCGCCATGGCGTCGAAGGCGTGGGGATCCGAGGTGATCACCTTCCCGAACTCGTACTTGTCGAAGGTCGCCATGTTCTGCTCGCGCATGGTGTCGAAGAGCCCGGTCTCGCCGGCGAGGCGGACGCACTCCCCCAGACAGCGCTCCTCGGGTCCCAGGATGGCGAAATCGACGCCGAGGGCATCGAGCAGCCGGGCGGTTGCCACCGCGTTCTCCCGTCCCCGTGGGTAGTAGGAGGCGTAGCACTCGACGATCCAGAGGACATCGACCGGCCGACCGACGTCCTTCATCAGGGGCACCTCGACCCCGGCCTCCTCGACCCAGGCTGCCCGCTTGCGGGGCGACTCTCCCATCGGGTTCCCGTAGCGGAGGGTGGCCTCGAAGGCGGCCTGCAACTCGGCGGGCACTTCGGGGAGGTTGAGGAGGACCTGCTCTTTGACCAAGGGAAGGAGCACATCGGTGAGTGCGATCCCCCGAGGGCACTTGGCCCAGCAGGCATAGCAGGTGACGCAGTTGAGCAGGTCGTCGCCGGTCAGCACCTCGTCGAGCAGGCCGGCGCGCAGTTTGGCGATCAAGGTGCGCGGGGTGTGCTCCATGACGTCGCCGTAGGGACAGGTCGCCGCGCAGATGCCACACTGGATGCATGACATCAGGCGCTCACCCTCGGGCCGCTCCAGCAGGTCGTCGAGTGTCATCACGCCGGAATCCAGGACCGCCTGGGTCATCGGGGGTCTCCTTGGTGCTCGTGGACGGCAAGGATCCGTTCAGGGAGGAAGGGGCGGCGAACCGGGGACGGGCGAGTCGATCCGCTCCCTGTCGGTCCTGCCCCTGCAGCACACGCTGATCTCAGCACGGCGTCCCCCCGGATCGCCCACCGGACTGGTGCCGGTGATGACCCCACCGTGATCATTTCGATTCGAGAAGGTAAGGGTCGTTGGTCCCTTTGAGCGGCGCTCAGGTTTGGGAAGCGCTCAGGTGTGGGAGCCGGCCAGGGCGTCGGCAAGCACATCCCCGAGGCTGGTGTCCTCGAAGACGAAGCCGTCGGCCGACAAGCGGATGGGAAGCACCCGTTGGCTGTCGAAGAGCGTCGCCTCGGCCAACCCGGAGCCGAGCACCAGACGGAGCACGAATCGCGGGATCGGCAGCCACACCGGCCGGTGCAGCGCCCGTCCCACCGCCTTCAGGAAGCCCCGATTGGTGACGGGGTCCGGGGCGGTCAGATTGACCGGGCCGGCAACCTCCGAGCCGAGCAAGTGCATGATCGCCCGGATCTGGTCCCGCATGGAGATCCAACTCCACCACTGCGCTCCGCGGCCGATCCAGCCGCCGAGGCCCCACCGGTAGGGACTCAACCAGGACGGCCCGAACGGAGCCAGCAGCCGCCCCAGGGCGCCGCCCCGCCCCGAGAGCACGATGCCGGTGCGGAGCAGCACCACCCGAATCCCCGCCCGGCGGGCGGCATCGGTAGCCGCCTCCCAATCCCGGCACAGGTTCGGGAGGAACCCGGCACCGGGCCCCGAAGCCTCGGTGAGTTCCTCGTCACCGCGATCACCGTAGAACCCGATGGCCGAGGCGCTGATCAAGACGGCGGGTTTGCGGGCGAGTCCCGCCAGTGCATCGGCGAGCAGTCTGGTCGCATCGATGCGGCTGGAGGCAAGCAGGCGCTTCTCGGTATCCGTCCACCGCCGGTCGCCGATCGAGCGGCCGGCCAGATTGATCACGGCGTCGACACCCTCGAGGGCGGCGGCGTCGACGGTCCCGGCGGCCGGATCCCAGGCGATGCCGGACCCGGTCGACTCCGGCCTCACCAGGCGATCCACCTCGTGCCCTGCGAGGCGGAGAGCGTCGATCAGGGCGGTTCCGATGAGCCCGGACGATCCGGCGATGGCAATCCTCATGGGTCACTCCTCTTCACGGGGCGGGAGCGTAGAGCCTCATCAGCCGTACCAACGGCCGAGCACCTCGTCGATGCGATCGCGCCACAGGGAGGTCATCGATCCGAGGGGATCCGACTCCCGCACGAAGTCCCCGGGGAGGATCGGCTCGCAGACCTCGGCATGCATCGGGCGGCGGCGGATCCGCTCGGTGCCGCGCCCCATGGCCTCGTCGCTGCCGGCGATGGCCACCGGCAGCAAGGGGACGTTCATGCGGCGTGCCAGCCAGGCCGCTCCCCGCCTGGCTTCCTGCTCACCCCATCGCCACACCCGCACGCCCTCGGGGAACACCCCGACGGTGCCCCCGCTCGCCAATTCCTCGGTGGCCAGGCGCAGCGCCCCCAGCGGGACCCGGGTCCGCGACATCGGGATGGCGCCGAGCCACAGGGTGAGGTTGTCGAAGAAGCGGCTGTTGCCGAACAGTTCGTCGACCGCCAGGTACCTGATGGGCCGGCCCACCGCCAGACCGGCCACCACCGGGTCCAGATGGGAGAAGTGATTGGCGGCCACCACGACCGGACCGTCCGGGACCAGGTCGCCCCCCGCCAGCGTCATGGGGAAGTAGTGCCGGAACAGGATCCGGCCCGGCCTCACGACGCCCTTCCAGGTGGAGGACGCCCCCCACGGGAAGCCGGGGCTATGCCGGGGTCGCAAGGTCGGAGAAGAGAGAGGCGAGGGCGAGGTCGGGGCGCTGATTGGCTTCGAGCGACCTGATGGTCAGCAGCACCCGATCGGCATTGGCAACGGCCGCCGCCGGGGTCACCGAGACCAGATCGGCCCCGGGCACATCCCGGTTGCGGGCTTCGGCCCCGAACTGGGCGGCGGCGGCATCCCGGTACCAGGAGGCGAGGATCTCGAGGCCGGTGACGTGGAGGGCGGCGGTGGCCCTGCGCCGCTCCCGTTCGTGGCGCTCCTTGAGTGTCTTGACGGCTCCGCCGTCGGAGGCGGCGTGCTCCTCGGCATCCTGCCGCTCCTCGATGCCGGCCAGCAGCGGTTCGGAGGCGGCGATGATCGACTCGGCCAGCAGGAAGGCGTCGCCGGGTGCCGACCGCAGCCGGCGTGGCACCGACAACCAGGCGGCCCGGAAGGCGGCCACTTCGGGGCGGGTGGCCAGCATCAGCGCCAAGCCGGGGCGCCCCCCCGCCGTCCGCGCCGCATGGGCGGCATGCTCGGGTGCGATGCCCCGTGCCTCGAGGGCGGCCACCACCTCGGCGTCGGGCACCCGCCCGAAGAAGACCGTCCTCGAGCGACTGGCCACTGTGGCAGGCAGATCGTCTTCCGATTCGGTCACCAGGATGAAGATCGTCGACACGGTCGGCTCCTCGAGGGTCTTGAGGAGGGCGTTGGCCGCCTCGTCGCTCATCATCCCGGCTTCCTCGAACAGGAACACCTTGCGGTCCGACTCCACCGGCGACAGCGACGCCCTCGCCACCGTCGACCGGGCCCGGTCCACGGTCAGCGAGGTCTGCCCATCCGGTTCGACATCGATCAGATCGGGGTGGTTGCCCGCCGACACCCTCCGCAGACACCCGGGATCGCCGTCGGGGCAGAGCAACCCGGCTGCGAACCTCCTGGCAACCGTGGCCTTGCCGGTGCTCCCCGGCCCCACGAAGAGGTAGGTCTGGGTGGGTTGGCGCATCTCGCGGGTCAGCAGGTCGATGACGGCGCCATGGCCGATCACGCCGTCGAACAGGCCGCTGATGGGTCTACCTTCCATGACAGAGGCCTCCACCGGGGAACGCTTCGGCCGCTTGTCCCTCGAGGACTGACATGAGACCGCGTCCCCGGTGGTTGGCCTTGGAGGCCGGAC
>JAHJML010000034.1 GCA_018821365.1 Actinomycetota bacterium
AGCCGCCCCCGAGGCGCCCGCCCCTGCCGCCGCGCCGGCTCCCGCCGCCGAGAGCGAGGCCGCCAAGAAGAAGAAGGTCCCGCCCCCGCCGGTGGAGGAGCCCCGCCGACAGCTCGAGGTGCCCGAGGGCATCACGGTCCACGAGTTCGCAACGCTGGCCCGCCGCCCGATGGGCCTGGTGGTCAAGGGGCTCATCGATCGCGGCCAGATGGCCGGCGCCAGCCAGCCGATCCCCAGGGAGTTCCTCGCCGACGTGGCGGGTGACCTGGGGTACGACATCACCATCGTCGCCGGGAAGCCCAAGGAGAAGGTCGAAGCCGCCCCCCTGGTTCGGTCCAAGGTCGTGTTCGAAGATGCCGAGGGTGACCTGCAGCCGCGGCCTCCGGTGGTGACCGTCATGGGCCACGTCGATCACGGCAAGACCAAACTGCTCGACGCCATCCGCTCCTCCAACGTGGTCGCCGGCGAGGCGGGGGGCATCACCCAGCACATCGGCGCCTATCAGGTCGAGCGGGGCGGCCGCAAGATCACCTTCATCGACACCCCCGGCCACGAGGCGTTCACCACGCTGCGGGCCAGGGGCGCCGAGGTCACCGACATCGTGGTCCTGGTGGTGGCCGCCGACGACGGCGTCATGCCGCAGACCATCGAGGCGATCAGCCACTCCAAGGCCGCCAACGTGCCGATCATCGTGGCCGTCAACAAGATGGATCTCGAGACGGCCGACCCCTACCGGGTGCAGGCGCAACTCACCGAGCACGGCCTGGTGATCGAGGCCCTCGGTGGCGACGTGGTCAGCGTCGAGATGTCGGCCCTCGAGCGCACCGGCATCAACGAACTGCTCGAGTACATCGATCTGATCGCCGAGGTCGAGGACTTCCGCTCCAACCCCAAGGCGGACCCCTTCGGCACCGTCATCGAGTCGCAGTTGGAGAAGGGGCGGGGCCCGGTGGCCACCGTCATCGTCCAACGCGGCACCCTCAAGCGGGGCGATGCGATGGTGGCGGGCGCCGTCTCCTGCCGGGTGCGGGCGATGTTCGACGAGAACGGCCGAGAAGTCCAGGAGGCCGGTCCCAGCACTCCGGTGCTGGTGATGGGTTGGGACGAGGTGCCCGACGCCGGTGATCGGTTCGAGGTGGTGGCAGACCACCGCATCGCTCGCAGCATGGCCGAGGACCGCAAGGCGGCCAGTCGGGCCAAGGACTACGTGGTGCCCACCGCCGCCGATCGCCTGCAGACGCTCATCGACGATCTGCGGACCCAGGGCGATGCCGAATTGCGGATCGTCGTCAAGACCGATGCGCACGGTTCGCTGGAGGCCATCCGGGATGCCGTGGCCAAGATCGGGCGTGAGGATGCCACGGTCAAGCTGATCCACATCGCGGTGGGCAGCATCAACGAGAACGACGTGGTGTTGGCCGAGGCGACCGATGCGATCGTCTTCGGGTTCAACGTGCGGCCCGACGGCAAGACCCGCCGGGCCGCCGAAGCGGCCGGCATCGAGATCCGCACCTACCAGATCATCTACGAACTGCTCGACGACATCGAGGCGATACTGGTCGGCCAACTGGCCCCCGAGCAGGTGGAGAAGGTGCTGGGCGTCGCCGATGTCCGCGCCACCTTCCGGGCCCCTCGCTACGGCTTCATCGCCGGGTGCTACGTGATCGAGGGCGAGATCCCCCGCGGCAGCAAGGTTCGCCTGCTGCGCGGCGGGGTGGTCGTCTTCGACGGCAGGATCGGCTCGCTGCGGCGCTTCAAGGACGACGTGCCCAGTGTGGCATCCGGCTTCGAGTGCGGCATCGGGCTCGACAACTACAAGGACGTCAAAGAGGGCGACAAGATCGAGGCTTACGAGGTCCGTGAGGTCGTCCGCACCTGAGTGGGCTGATGCACGCGGCGGCATTGAGGCTGGAGTTGCGTATCCCGGGCGTTCGTTCGCTCAAGGCGAAGCGCGGTGTGCTGAAGGCGGTGTCATCGATGTTGAGCACGACCTTCCCGGTGGCCGTGAGTGAGGTCGATCATCAGGATCAGTGGCAACGCGCCACCCTGGGGGTGGCGCTGGTCGCCCCGCAGGCGAGCCAGTTGGAGCGGTTGATCCACGCCATCCAGCGGACCATGCTCGAACATCAGGACGTGGAGTTGATCGAGATGGGCGTGTCCTACCTGGAGGAGCGATGACCAGTGCCTTCCTGCGCCGTGTCAACAAGACCTTGAGGGCAGTCATCGCCGACGAGGTCGCCCATCTGAAGGATCCCGGCCTCGGCTTCATCACCATCACGGCGGTCGATACGGCCCCCGACCTGAGGAACGCCAGGGTCTACTACTCGGTCCTCGGAGACGGCGAACAGGCACAAGCCACGGCTCATGCGCTCGAGCGCGCCAAGCCCCATGTTCGTTCCCAGGTCGGCAGGCGGGTGCGGCTGAAGTACCTTCCGGACCTCCGCTTCGAAGCGGATCGCGCCATCGAGCACGGCATGCGCATCGAGCAACTGCTCGCCCAGATCCACGAGCAGGAGGAGACCGGATGACCACCGATGCGATGAGGAGGGCGGTGGCCCTGGTCCAGGATGCGGAGAGCTTCGTCGTGTCCGGGCACGTCGGGCCCGACGGCGACGCCCTCGGCTCGGCGCTGGCCTTTGCCCACGCCGCCCGAGCAGCCGGCAAGCAGGCGGTGGTGGCGTTCGGGGAACCGTTCACGCTGCCCGCCACCTACGCGTTCCTCGACACCACACCGATCGTGAGTGCCGCCGATCTGCCTCCCCACCCCGATGCGATGGTCGTGTTCGACGTCGGGGTGTCCTCCCGTCTGGGCAGCCTCGCCGGGTATGCCGCGGGGGCCGGCAAGCTGCTGATCGTCGACCATCACCCCCATCCGGAAGAGGGGTTTGGAGACGTCCAGGTGATCGACACCGGGGCCGGGGCGGCCGGGCAGTTGTGCGCCAGTCTCATCGAGGACCTCGGCTGGGCGATCGACGAGACGGTCGCCAGGTGCCTGCTGACCGCCATCGTCACCGACACCGGGCGCTTCCAGTACTCCTCGACCGACGGGGAGATCATGCGGGTGGCGGCCGGACTGCTCGATGCCGGGGTGCGCCCCGAGATCATCGGCCAGGCCGTCTACGAATCGGTGCCGTTCGGGTACCTGCGGGTGGCGTCGGCCGTGCTCGGCAGGGCGGTGCTCGAGGAGGATCTCGGGCTCGTCTGGTCGGTGCTCTATCGGGCGGACCTGGAGGATGCCGGGATCGGCGCCGAGGACACCGATCCCCTCATCGACGACCTCCGGATCGCCAGGGAGGCCGGGGTCGCCCTGCTCATGAAGGAGGTCGAGGGAGGCTTCAAGGGCAGCATGCGCTCCCGGGGCGCCGTCGACGTCGGTGCGATCGCCGCCGCCGAGGGAGGCGGGGGCCATCACAACGCCGCCGGCTTCACCGTCTCCGATTCGATCGAGGCGGTGCTCGAACGCATCCGGGCGTCACTGCGTGGCTGACGGCTTCCTCCTCGTCGACAAGCCGGGGGGGATGACCTCCCACGACGTGGTGGCCCGGGTCCGGCGGTTGCTCGGCCAGAAGAAGGTCGGTCACGCCGGGACCCTCGATCCGATGGCGACCGGGCTGCTGGTGCTGGGCCTGGGGAGGGCCACCCGCCTCATC
This sequence comes from Actinomycetota bacterium, assembly GCA_018821365.1. GTDB lineage: Bacteria > Actinomycetota > Acidimicrobiia > Spongiisociales > UBA11373 > JAHJML01. The sequence goes on from JAHJML010000034.1 coordinate 3,651, forward strand.
CGGTACGTCCAGGAGGGCGAGAAGACCTACCTGGCGAGGGCGCTCTTCGGGGTGGCCACCGACTCGCTGGACGCCGAAGGCGCCGTGCTCGACCGGGCGCCGATGCCGGTGAGCCAGGCCGATGTCGAGCAGGCCTCGGAGAGGTTCGTCGGCCACATCATGCAGATCCCCCCGATGGTCTCGGCGGTCAAGGTCGGTGGGCGCCGCCTGTACGAGTTGGCCCGGGAGGGCACCGAGGTCGAACGGAAGGCCCGCCCGGTGGTCATCCACGAGATCCGGGTGGTCGAATTCGCCCCCAGCGACTATCCGGAAGCCGAGTTCCTGATCCGCTGCGGGACCGGGACCTACGTCCGCACGTTGGTGGACGACACCGCCAGGGCCCTCGGGGGCCGTGCCCACCTGGTCGCCCTCCGCCGGACCGCCATCGGGCCGCTGGATGTGGCCGATGCACTCACCCTGGAGGAACTGCAGGCGGCGGCCGACGACGGTGTGATCGAAGCCTCGGTGCTGCCACCCGCCGCCGGACTGATCGGCATGGCCGGCGTCGTGGTGAACGAGGACGTGGCCGGCGGGGTCCGTCATGGGGCGATCTTCCCGGCTGCGGTGCTCGGTGCGGAGACCGACGGGCCGGTGCGGGTGCTGGACGAGGTGGGGGATCTCATGGCGGTCTACCGCATCGCCGGCGGGGCGGCCCGGCCCGAGGTGGTGCTGTCGTGAGGGTGCTGCACGGCGACCCGACCACCTGGGAGGCCGGGGGCGGCCATGTGGTCACGATCGGGGTGTTCGACGGCGTGCACCTGGGGCACCAGCACGTCATCGGGTTGACGAGGGCGGCCGCCGACCGGAGCGGTCTGGCGGCCGGACTGATCACCTTCGATCGTCACCCGCTCACCGTGCTGGCGCCCGAGCACGCCCCGCAACTGCTGACCTCGCTGGAGCGGCGCCTGGAGTTGTTCGAGGAGGCCGGCCTCGACACGATCGGGGTGCTGCCGTTCGTCGATGCGGTCCGAACCCTCAGCCCCGAGAACTTCACGGTGAGGATCATCGTGATGGGTTTCGGCGCCCGCTGCGTCGTGGTGGGGGAGGACTTCCGCTTCGGCCAGGACCGGGCGGGCAACGTCGAGGTGCTGGCCCGGATCGGCACCGAGATGGGCTTCGAGGTGGAACCGGTGACGCTCCTCAGCAGCGACGGCCCGATCTCGAGCAGTCGCATCCGCATCCTGGTCTCGGCGGGTGAGGTGGAGGCGGCCGCCGCCGCCCTCGGGCGCCCCTTCGAACTGCGGGGGCGGGTCGTCGCCGGGCAGGGTCGGGGCGGCCGGACCGGTCCGTCCACGATCGGCCTGATGGTGCCCGGGAATCTGGTGACTCCCGGAAGCGGCGCTTATGCGGTGTGGGCGGCGGTGGGGGATGGGGAGGACGTGGCCGGGGTGGCATCCATCGGGACGGCCCCCGCCCCCAAAGGCGCCGGGCAGGAGATCGAGGTGCGGTTCCTCGACCGGGTCGCCGCGGCCGACGCAGCATCCGTCGGCCTCCGGTTCATCGGCAGGGTTGGCGCCGGGCCGCCATCCGCCGACCCGCCGCACCCGGCGGCGGATGCCGAAGCGGTGGCTGCCGAGGCTCGCCGTCTGCTGGGCCGACGGGCCCCTTGACTCGGCCTGCTCGCCCCCGCACTCTGACGCTGTCCCGCACCTCCCCCAGAGGAGTGCCGCGTGACCGCCCTGCTGCTCACCGTGGTGATGGCCCTGGCTCCGGGTGACGCCACCCGTTTGTCCCCCGGACCCGCCGACACCGCTGCTCCGACGACCACCGTTCCGGAGGCTCCGACCCCCGAACCCATCGAGACGCCCATCGTCCCGATCGCTTCGATCATCGCGGCCGGTATCGCCCTGGCCGGGACGCTGCTGGGCCGCAAGGGAAAGGTGGCCCCCGGCAACGGCCTGGGCCTCTCGGGGGACCCACTCGTCGTGTTCGTGCCGGGCCACGGCAATGCCCCCGAAGACTTCGATGGGCTGATCGACCTGATGGATCTGGAACCGGAGGAGTACCGCGTGTTCGACTACCGGTGGGGGGTGCCGACCACCGATCCGGTGCATGCGTCGCAGGCGCTGGGCGTCGGCGACACCGCCGCCGCCCTCAACGCCTACCTGGCCGGGGTCACCGACGGCGACCGGGAGGTGTACCTGGTGGGCTTCTCGAAGGGCGGGGCGGGGATCGCCGAGATGGTGAGCCGTTGGGACGAGGGGTTGCCGCCTCCCGTGCCGGGGGTGGTGGGGGCGGCACTGCTGGACCCGCCCATCTCGGGCGGCTTCCAGGGATTCGTGCAGAGCCTCGGCCGCTACGTCGGCCCCATCCCCGACGACGGCGGATACGACCCGATCGAGTGCATGTTCGATGGCTGCGTCGACCACCGGGATCATCTGGGGGAGGGGGCCGGCATCGAGGTCCTGGTGATCCGCAATCCCAAGGCGGGCATCACCAACTTCGACGACCGGCCGGATGGGTTGCGGGTGTACGACGTCCCCGACGAGGGTCGGGGCCCGTTGGCGGCCTTCTTCCACAACCCGTTCTCGTACTCGGCCCGGGTGGCGGAGGCGCACGAGGCGGTGCTCCACGACCGGAGGGTCGCCGAGTGCATCCGGGCCGAGTTGACCGAACTGGGATCCTGCGACATCGAATCCGAAACCACCGCCTATTCGGGTTCGGGGGCCTGGTCGCTGCGCGGCGGGATGATGTGAGCGGAGTTACCGTCGGGGTCATGGCAGAGGACCGGGTGCGATCTGGGAGCCCCTACGAGGCCCGCTACGGGTTCAGCAGGGCGGTGCGGTCCGGCGACCGGGTGATCGTGGCCGGAACCGCTCCGATCCCCGCCGACGGCGAGCAGGTGGCCGACACCGCCTACCACCAGATGCTCCGCTGCGGCCGGATCATGGTGGAGGCACTCGCCCGGGCCGGGGCGACCCCCGCCGACGTGGTGCGCACCCGCATGTTCATCATCGACGCCGCCGATGCCGACGAGGTCGGGAGGGCGCACCGCGACGTGTTCGGTGAGGCCGCCCCGGCCGCCACCATGGTGGTGGTGGCGGCCCTGCTCGATCCCTCCTGGCGGGTCGAGGCCGAGTGCGAGGCCATCATCCGGTCGTAGGCCGGCCTCTCTCCCGCCCGCCGAAGAGATGACGCCGGAAGCGGCCGACGGGGAGGGGTGGCGCTCTGGTGGCGGGTGCCCCGTATCTTGAGTGGGACGCCGGAGGTGCTATGCTGCGCTTCCGCCGGGACAGATTCCGGCGTCTTCTTATGCGAGATTCACAAACACTTGTCGATGAGTTCGGCTCGCACGCCACGGACACCGGTTCTTCGGAGGTCCAGGTGGCGCTGCTCACCGAGCGTATCAACCACCTCACCGAGCATCTGAAGGTCCACAAGAAGGACCATCACAGCCGGCGGGGATTGTTGATCATGGTCGGCAGGCGTCGCCGGCTGCTCGACTACCTGAAGAATCAGGATGTCGAGCGGTACCGGAGCCTCATCGCAAAGCTCGGTCTGCGTCGCTGACGCATCCGGGGGAGGCCGGAGGGCCACCTTCCGTGATGGGGACCGCATTCGAGGGCAACACGACAACGGGGGTACGCCGACCAGTTGCTAGTTGCCACCTCTCGATCCCCTCGAGGTGTGACCACTGGTAATTGGCCCGCTCTCCCCGAAGAGGAGACAGAGCGTGTCCGAGTACACCGCAACCGGCGTCATAGGTGACGTCGAGATTTCCCTCTCCACGGGCAAGTTGGCCGGTCAGGCCGATGGCGCCGTCGTGGTGAGGATGGGCGACACCGAGGTGCTCGCCACCGCAACCGCCAGCCGCAAGATGCGGGAAGGCGTCGACTTTTTCCCACTCACCGTGGATGTCGAGGAGCGCATGTACGCAGTCGGGAAGATCCCCGGCTCGTTCTTCCGCCGGGAGGGCCGCGCCACCGAGCGCGCCACCCTGTCGGCCCGCCTGATCGACCGGCCACTGCGGCCCATGTTCGCCGACGGGTTCCGCTGTGAGACCCACATCGTGGCGCTGATCACGTCGGTGGACAACGTCAATCCCTACGACATCGCGGCGCTCAACGGCGCCTCGGCGGCACTGACCATCAGCCCGATCCCCTTCATGGGACCGATCGCCGGGGTGGGCATGGCGCTCATCGACGGTGCGTGGAAGATGATGCCGAGTTTCGAGGATCTCGAGAGCGCCGTCTTCCACATGGTCGTGGTCGGCGCCCGCAACAGCGAGGGCGGCATCGACATCGCCATGGTCGAGGCGGGTGCCACCCCCGAGGCGATCCGCCTGATCGCCGCCGGTGCCCCCGCCACCACCGAGGAACTCGTCTCCGAGGGCCTCGAGGCCGCCAAGCCGCACATCGGAACGCTGATCGACATGCAGCTGAGCCTGCGTGACCAGATCGGCGACATCCCCGAGGTGGCCTGGCCGATCATGGAGGACTACAGCCCCGAGTTGCTGGCCAGGGTCGAGGAGGCCGCCGCCTCCAAACTGGCCGAGGTCATTCGGATCGCCGGCAAGCACGAGCGCCAGGATGCCGAGGACCAGGCCCGCGAGGACGCCCTCGCCGAACTGGGCATCGGCGAGGACCACGAGGACTACGCCAACGCCAAGAAGGCCTTCAAGGCGGTCTCCAAGAAGATGATGCGTGACCGGGTGGTCGCCGACGGCATCCGCCTCGACGGCCGCACCGCCACCGAGGTCCGCCCGATCAGCGTCGAGGTGGGTGTGGTTCCCCGGGCCCACGGCTCCGGCCTGTTCCAGCGAGGCGAGACCCAGGTGCTCAACGTGACGACCCTCGGGATGCTCCGGATGGAGCAGATGCTGGACACCATCAGCATCGAGGAATCCAAGCGGTACATGCACCACTACAACTTCCCGCCCTTCTCCACCGGTGAGACCGGCTTCATGCGCGGCCCCAAGCGGCGTGAGATAGGCCACGGCGCCCTCGCCGAGCGTGCCGTGCTGCCGGTGATCCCGGCCGCCGAGGACTTCCCCTACGCCTTCCGCCTCGTCTCGGAGGTGCTGTCGTCGAACGGGTCGTCGTCGATGGCGTCGGTGTGCGGGTCGAGCCTGTCGCTGATGGACGCCGGGGTGCCGATTGCGGCGCCGGTGGCCGGAGTGGCCATGGGCTTGATCGCCCACGACGGCCAGTACATCACCCTGACCGACATCCTCGGAGCCGAGGACGCCCTGGGCGACATGGACTTCAAGGTGGCCGGCACCGAGGGGACCATCACAGCCCTCCAGTTGGACACCAAGATCGAGGGCCTGCCCGCCGAGGTGCTGGCGCAGGCGCTGCAGCAGAGCCGTGAGGGCCGGCTGCACATCCTCGCCGAGATGGCCAAGGTGATCGCCGAGCCCCGCAAGGAACTCAACGCCTATGCGCCTCGCATCGAGGCCGTCCAGATTCCCCGTGACAAGATCGGCGAGATCATCGGCCCCAAGGGCAAGATCATCCGCGAGATCGAGGAGCAGACCGGCGCCACCCTGGAGATCGAGGACGACGGCACGGTCCGGATCGCCTCGGCCGACGGCGACAGCCTGAAGGCCGCCAAAGACCGGGTCATGAGCATCGCCTTCCCGCCGGAGGCCGAGTTGGGCGCCGAGTACGAGGGCGAGGTCGTCAACATCACCTCGTTCGGCGCCTTCATCAACATCCTCCCGGGCCGGGACGGCCTGCTGCACATCAGCAAGATCGGTGGCGGCAAGCGCATCGACCGGGTCGAGGACGTCTACAAACTGGGCGACAAGGTCCAGGTGGTGGTGCGTGAGATCGACCGGGGCGGCAAGGTCAGCCTCGACGTGGCCGGCGCCGAAGTGCCCGAACCGGGTGAAGGTGGCGACGACCGCCCGCCGCGTCGCGAGGCGCCCCGTGAGAGCGGCGGCGATCGCGGCAGCGACCGTGGTGCCGAGCGCGGCAACGAGCGCGGTGGAGACCGCGGTGGAGACCGCGGTGGAGACCGCGGCAACGACCGGGGTGGTGACCGCGGCGGTGACCGTTCCCGCAGCCGGGAGCGGCGTCCCCGCGGCGAGAGCCGCGACCGGGACGGCGGCGGCGACCGCAACCGTGACAAGCCGAGCAGCGCCGCCGGCAGCGGAGGCCGCAAGGTCGTGTCGTTCGAAGACGAGTTCGAGAAGGGCATCTAGCCCTTTCTATCTCGAAGCAGTGACAGGAGGCCCCTGCGGGGGCCTCCTGCGCGTGGCGGCTCTTGCTCTCTCCCGCGTAGCGGGGGAGATGGGTTCGGCGCCCGGCAGCCCGACCGCGCCACAATGCACCCATGCCGATCCACAGCGCCGGGTTGCTCCTCTACCGGACCACCAGCGACGGAACCGAGGTGCTCCTGGTCCATCCGGGCGGACCGTTCTACGTCAACCGCGACGACGGGGTCTGGTCGATCCCCAAGGGCGAGTTCGACCCCGCCGTCGAGTCCCCGGTGGACACTGCCCGTCGCGAGTTCACCGAGGAGACCGGCCACCCTCCGCCGGAGGCGGTTCCCTTGGACCTGGGGACCGTCGTCCAGAAGGGCGGCAAGGTGGTGCACGCCTTTGCTGCCGAGGGCGACCTCGATGCGGGCGCCATCACCAGCAACACCTTCACGTTCGAATGGCCGCCCCGCTCGGGTCGGGACCGGGAGTTCCCCGAGGTGGACCGGGCCGGGTGGTTCGGCATGGCAGCGGCCCGGGTGAAGATCGTCGCCGCCCAGGCTGGGTTGCTGGATCGCCTGGCCGAGCATCTCGGCGCGTGATCGGACGGGGCGCTACCCGGAGTTGGTCTCCCGCTCCTGGCGGAGGCGGAGGTCGGCCTCCCGGCGCTCGTTGACCCGGCGCTCGTCGGCTTCCCGGCGTGAGCGGATCCGATCTTCCTCGGCCTCCATCCGGACGCGGTGGAGTTCCTCGGCGTCCTCCCGTTCGGCATGGCGCCGTTCTTCGGCGGCCTCGTGCGCGATGGTCCGCTGCGCCTCGTCCGCGTCATGCTCGCGGAGTCGCTGCTGATCTGGAGTCTCGTCGGTGGGGGAATCGCCGCGTGTTGCATGTGCCATGGGAGCAGCGTACCCCCCTGGTGTCGGGAGCGGTTGTGCGGAGGAAGCCGTGGAGGTTCGAGTCGGCTCTCCTAATGATGTGAAGTAGACCCCCATGGCTTCAATCTCCAGCCAGGGTCCAACTCATCCACCGTCGGCTTTCCGACACCGGACCCGACTACGCGCGGCCGGGATTCGACGATTGCCCGGAGGCCGTCTTGGTGGTAATGTCTGCCACGAGGTAGCCGTCGAGGGGACAACGATGAGCGCACGTCGCTTGGTATCGGGGAGGATTCTGTTTCTGATTGCGGCGGTGGCCCTCGCCGTTGCAGGTGCGGTCGTCGCCAACGCTGCCCAGGGCAGATTCCGGGACGCGGTGCCGGCGGCACTCGCGGCATGCGGGCAAGTCGACACCATCGGCGAGGATCTCACCGCCGACAGGGCCGCTGCGGTTGAGGCCCAACTCGAGCTGCCAGCCGCGGCCGCCCACGAGGAGTTCTACCGACAGACCAGGGACCGGGCACCGAGCCTCGACCTCAGCGCGTTGCGACCCGAGTGCGAGGTCCTGCTGGTACCGCCGACGCATCTCGACGAGACAGGGATGAAGGCGCTCATCGACGTGATCCCCGACGGGCTCGACGTCACGCGCGTCCACATGGCCCTGCCGACGGCCGGCAGGACCACAGTGACCCATTTTACCGTGCCGACCGGGGTCACCACCGCCGAGGCCGTGGACAACTGGCGGGCCGAGGTGGAGTTCTCCATCGCCGAGAACCTCGAGAATGCCCTCGACGAGGAATTCCGGCGCTCGACCATGGCCGATCTCGAGCCGGCCGACGCCGCCGAGTTCGAGGCGAACCTCGATCAATACGTCGCCGACACCTCCGTCCTCCTCGATCAGCTGCGGAGTGGCAACTACGTGGTGTACGGCATCCGGGTGGCCGCCCGGCCCGACACCGTCGCGGCCGATCTGGCCGAGTTGGCGTCGGTCGTCGACGAGGCCGTGCTCGGCGCCGTGATCATCAGGCGTGGCGGCAACCCGATCGGCTTCCGCTCCCCCGTGGACCCGAGCGGTGATCGGCGCCTCGAGGAGCTACGGGCCGAAGGGAGACTCCCGTCCCAACTGAGCGAGGCAGGCTCATGATGAAGCAGTCGGGCAGAGGCTGGGTGGCGATCCTTGCTGTGACTTTCCTCGTTTCCGTGATCGTCCTGGTCCAGGCGACGCCGGCGCGGGCAGGCACAGAGTGGCTGTATGCCCACATTGACCGCTTTGGCGTGATGACGTGGACTCCGACCAAAGCAGACCCCGACTTCTATGACTCTTCGGTCAGCCCGTACCGGAGGATCCTCGAGTCCGACATCGTGATGGGAAGCGACTTCCGTACCGAGGGCCACGGGGACGTGTTGGTCTTTCCCGGCTACACCTACTACACCACCTACGAGTGGGAGTTTTTCCTCCAAGACGCGGGTTGGTCCCTGGACTACGACGGGTATTTCATCTGCGACCTTCCGCAATGCGTGGCCGACACCAACATCGACGACGATGGAACGTACCGGAACTACGCAGCAGTGTCGGGATTCGCATCCGGCATCAACGCCAACACGACCTATAACATCGAAATCGGCACCTTCAGGGGTCCGCTGGCGAGCACCAACGTGCAACTCGGATCAATCGCATCGGCCGCTTCCACCTCGTGCCCTTACTCCGACGTCGAGTACTGCTCGTTCGAGAACTACCGGCACCTGTACAACAAGGTGCGCGAACACACCGCGAGCTCGGCAGGTTGGTATGGGTGGTACGACGGCGGGTCCTACGTGACCGATAACACGTTCTCGCCGTGCCCTGGCTCGTGGGGTTTCAGCGCCGGCAACGTCGATTATTGGTGCTATAGCGGAAGCAACGGACCCGAGCCCCCGGGTCGGGTCACTATCAGGCCGAAGGCCGGGTATAGCAGCGGTTACGCGTACCGCACGGTGGCGCGCGACATCGATCCCGGAGACGACTTCTCCGTCGAGTACGTCGTGCAATGCCTGACCGGCAACCCCTGCAAAGGTCGGCTCGGCTGGCAGGGGCGAGGCATCACCACCGACACCAAGAACAGCGCGACGTTCACGATCCCCAACGACGGCTGGTATTACCTATGCCGCTTCGACAGCAAGCACGGAGCGACATCGAGCGCCAACTACCACAACACGCAGCTCCGGGCTCGGTTGTTCAACACCAAGGCTGGGACGCAGCTCCGGTTAGACGCCATGGCCATCTACGGTTGGGTGTTCTATGACGATTATTCCTCGGGCCCGACCTGCAAGGCGATGTCGCCCGGGTAGGGCTCGCGAATCTCGCCGGCGAGGGCTTCGATGCCGAACTGGGTGAAGTACGCCGCAGCCGGCCTCGTCGTGGGGCTGGCGCTGTTCGTGGCCGCCGACGCGGTGGTGTCGGGGCGCGACCACCTGGCCGCCGATCGTGGCCTTGCCGCCATGACGGAGTGGCGCCCCGAGGACCAAGCCGAATTCGAATGCCTGATCGATGCGATCGAGCGCGACGGCAACCGGTTCGGCGTCGTCGGGGACTTCGAACTCGTGCCGCCGTCCGGTGACAGCGACGTCATCGTCCTGCGCTCGGAGGATGGCATCCGCGAGTTCCAACTGGGCGAGCGCACGCTCGCCTTCCGGGGATTCACCGACTCGAGCCTGGTCTTCTTCGAGTGCGACTAGCGGAGTCTGCGCGGGTCCAGCACCAGCACGAGTTCCAGCTCGCCGTCTCGAGCAGCCGCTCGATCGCCGCGCGCCCTCTCCCAAGGCACCCAACGTTCGACTCTGTCTACTGGCCGGGCCGATACCAACTGCCGATGTTGGACTTCGCGCAGGAAAGGGTCATCGCTCGGTTGTGCCCATTGCCTGGGGGAGGGGAAGGTGACCTGGACGGGCTGGCCAACTCGCCGTTCTATGCGGGTCTGCCGCGGCGTAGACGGCATCGCGGTCCGGCGATCTGATGACCAGCACATCGAGGTCCTGCAACGCCACCCCGGGTCTTGCTCATCGCCAACAGGCTCCCGAATCACTAGGCACTCCGCCCCACGGCCCCATCCGCCACCCTGGATCTGACTTATCCACCGAAGGCTCTCCGACACGCTGCTCGCGCCGCAGCCTCACATGCATCGGTCGGTGCGCATCTCACCCGTGCAGTTCAGCCAACCACATAGGCCGGTCCGGGTTGCTTCCGTCGGCCAGCATCGCTCTCCACTCCTCGTCGGTGAGTCTCTCCCCGCGCGGCACCCAGAACTCGTAGAAGGCGTACGTCGCGCCGATCGCCACCTGAAACTGCCCCTCGTCGTTGGGTACCAGGACGTAGAGGGTGTCGAAGCCGCCGGTGGCGATCTCCAGTGCCTGTGTCGGGTTGGAGAAGATGTCGACCACGACCGACGCCTTCGCGTCGGGCTCTGACGCGAATCCCCCGGTTTCGGCCTCCCCGGCTTCGGCGTCGCCGCTTTGCAGCCAAAGGAGCTCGAAATCGGTCCCGATGGCGGCCAACCAATCGTTGTCGGCGTCGGAGATGGGTTGGCCGGCCAGTTCGTCTCGAGCGATGCGCCCGAAGCGCTCCTCCATGGAGACCAGCCCGTCGAGCAGATCGCCGGTCACGGTGGTGAGCAGGTCCCGGTCGGCCAGGCCGTTACGCAGCAGACGGGCGGCCTCTGCGAGCCGTTCGAAGGGCACCGGGTCGGGCTCCACCCAATGCCGGGGCGGTGCCGGGGGAAGCGGGGCGTCTCCTTCGGCGAAGGCCTGCTTCGTATAGAGGACGGTGTCGTGTTTCAACTCGGTGTACGAGCCGAACCCAGCTTGGTGCGCAAGGGCCGTCCACGTCTCGGTCCGCATGTAGTCGGGGTATGCGTTCCCGTGCGGCAGCCACATGGGGAGGATGGCGTATAGCCACGCGTCGTAGACGGTCGAACCCCAGTCGGCGGGCGGCCGTCTGGCCACGAGGTCGCGTAAACCGGCGAGCCGATCGGCGTACTCGGGGTATGCCGCGGGCACGCCGGCCGCTTTCTGCAGCGCCAGCGCCCAATCCGACCCGAAGGCAGCGGCCACGTCGAGCACCGATGCCTCGAGCCGCCCTCCCACCTGTGGGTCGACCAGCTGGTCGAGGAGGAACGAGTCGAGCACGAACCGGGCGCCCATGACCCGCACCGAGGCGCGCTCCGCGTCGATGAGCACCGGGCGAGTGGCACGCAGCTCGTCGGCGACTGCGACGAGGAAGGCGTCGTCGCCGAGCGCCGATCCTCCCTGTCGGTCCGAGACGGTCTCGACCGCTGCCATGAGCTCCACCGGCGTGTAGTCGTCGGCCGATCCCACCAGGAAGGCGGTCGTGTCGTAGATGCGCTGCCAGGCATCCATGAGTCCCGGATCGTCGGTCAGTGTCGCGCTCACGATCAACGCCCGGCGCAGGGCATCGGGCTCGTTCAACGAGAACGGTGTGGCCCCCAGCATCGCCATCGCCCGGAAGTAGCGGGTGAGGTCCTCGCTACGCGTGTAATGACCCCTCGGGGTCATCAGGCTGTAGTCGACCTCGACGCCGAGGGTGGGCGACGTGGCGAATCCGGCGTGGAGCGCGACGAGGTCCACCTCGTCGAGAGCCCGGTCGTCGACCGTACCGGTCTCCAGGACGAGCACGGTGGCGACGGCTTCCAAGTAGGCGGTGACGTCGGCCTGGGCCTCCTGGCCCGCCGGATCGGTCGCCGCCGCGGCTCGCGACGTCTCGAGCAGCCCGCCGACGAGTTCCTCCAGCAGCGGGAGCAGCACCTGTGCCTCGGTGTCCCGCAGCGCCTTGGAGAAGACGAGGTGCCATTCGTGGTATCCGGCGTCGGTGGTGACGTACACCGGCCCGTCGGCGTACCGGGCGACATACGAGTAGACGGAATGGAGCACGTCACTTGACCAGGTGCCTTCCAGGGCGAAGCCCTGGACCGCCAGGCGTTCGACGAGGTCCTCGGGCACCTTGAAGTCCCAGTACACCCCGTCGAGCGAAGTGGGATGGTCGGGGATGGCGGTGGGATCGTCCCCGAGCAGGGGTACTGCGTCGAAGCCGGAGAACGGAGCCCTGGCCGGCAGGACGGCGGGCAACGCCTCCGGCCCACCGTCGGGGAGCGTCGTGGTGCTTGTCGTGGTGGCTGAGGTGGTCGTGGTTGCGGTCGGGGGGACGACGGTGCTGGTGGTGGAGGAGGAGGTGCTCAATGCGGAGTTGCCGGTGCAGCCAGCCAGCAGGACGCAGGCCAACGCCGTGGCAAGGAGAGAGCGGGACGGGTGCATCGGGGCCTCCCTTGGCGGTGGTCCCTCAAGTATCGTCTGCATCCGACGGACGGGGGGCGGATCAGGGGGAACGTTCCAGGATCACAGGGTCGAGCGAGCCGTCGGCGTCCACGTCCGCACACCCGGGCACGCCGCCGCCCGGGAGTTCCTGGGCGGAGCGGAGGCTTAGCCCCTCCCATGTCGCTGCCCCGGTGCTCGTGATCTCCCAACCCTCGATGTCGGTGAAGGCGAGGGCCACCGACCCGTAGCAGGCGGCAACGTCGCCGACGGGGTGGGGAATGAGCCCGGCTGCCCACAGGGGTTCGCCCTCAGGAGTGAAGACGCCGAGATGGGCGCTGCGCCCCTGGGAATCGACGACCACTGCTTCCGGGAACGCATCGGTAAGGGCACTGCCCCTGAAGGGATGGCGGTACGCGGCGGCCATGTCGGGCACCCCGTCGCCGGTGACGTCGCCGAGGGCGGCGGCCGTGAGTTCTCCCTGGTCGAAGGGGGTATCTGGGGGAGGTCGAAGGACTGGGGCCGGGGCGATCGCCCGGACCAGCGTCCACCATTCCCCGTCCAGGAGGACCGCATCGCCCTCGGGAAGATCCCAGCCCGCGAAGTGCACCCGGAAGTCGCCGTGCGTGACCCCGCCGGTGCGGTAGGCGATCACGCCCGCCTCATCGGCGAAAACCTCGAGGACTGAGCCCTCCGCAGCCGGGTCGTCTGATAGCAGCGCGCCCATGCGCGAAACGACCAGGTCGACTTGGCTCGATCGAGGAACGATCACTTCCACCGAAGCGTTCTCGATCGTTAGGGGCGCTCCGGTGCCCACCGGAGATGGGTCCCCGACTGTCAGATTCAGCACGACCGGCGGGCCATCTGTGGTGGGGCTCGGATCTTCCGCGCAGCGCAGCCGAATCGCTCCGGTTTCGATAGAGAGGCTTGCGGGCGTGGATGTCAGACTCTCCGAACGCGGACATGCCACCAGATCGAATCCGGCAGCGGCCAGCAGGGGACCGGCCTCGCCCTGGATCGACACAGCGATTGCCAGGTCGGCCCGACGCGCCGCGAGGCGCACCTCCCGGAGGACACCTTCGGGGTCGGCCCGGGCGATGACGACGGCCGGTCCGGTGAGGTCGACTGTGCCGGCCACGAAGACCCGTATGGGGTCACTCCGCGCTTCGGTCGACACATGCCCGCCCGCGCAGCCCGCCGCTACGAGCACGACAACGGCGACGAGACGGGTTCGCATCCCCCCATGGTTGCACGATCCGCATCTCGCAAGCGGGCCGCAGGGACTGTCGCACTTGTCCCACTCGCCGACGTCTGACCGGTCGAGCAGTTGCGGTTCGGTGCCGCCTCACGGATTCGGACCCCGGCTCAGTTCCCGAGCGGGCACCTTGAAGAGTCAGACCCCCACGCCACGACCCGCCATCCAGGGTCTAACTCAACCACCAAAGCGGCTCCGACACCGGCCTCTCGGTCGTCGGGCGCCGCAGTGTCCTTCAGTCCCGCATGTCTACTCACCGAGACCCAACGGCTCAGTCCAGCTGGTCAAGCGCCTCGAGCACTGGCCCCATCGCGGCCACGGTGTCGTAGCTCTGCGGCCAGAGGAGGAGCCTGACCTCAGAGATCCCGAGGTTCCCGAACGCCCTCAATTGCCGTGCGAGCTCGCCGGGCTGTCCATGAAGCGGGATACCGAAGTTGGCGAGGCCATGGTCGACCACGCCGGTGGGCGCCGCGATGATGTCGACCGAGCGGCGGAGTGTCATCGGATCCCGGCCAACCTCGGCGCATGCTTCGTCGAGCCGGGAAAGAAGAGGAGCGAAGGACTGTGGCGTCGGGGTGTCGAACGTGAGGCCGTTCCACTCGTCGGCGAAGCGAGCGGCGAGACGCATCATCTTGTGCCCTTCGCCTGCGATCAGGATCGGTACGCTTCCCGGGCGCGGGCCGGTCGGGGTCAGGACGCATTCAGAGGCGCGGTGATAGGCGCCGTGAAAGTCGACGCGACCATCGCGCATCAGGCCATGGATGATTCGGATTGATTCTTCGAATCGGGAGTAGCGGTGGTCGGCGTCGAACCCGAACGACTCGTACTCGATGTCGGGGCCTCCACCCGCACCGAGCCCGAGCGTGAAGCGTCCGCCGCTGATGTCATCGATGGTCACTGCGATCTTGGCGACGAGTGCCGGGTTCCGAAATGGGGCGTTGAGCACGGCGCTCGCCAGTCGGATGCTCGACGTCGCCTCCGCGAAGGCGGCCAAGAGAGTGGTGGACTCCCGGAACCCATGAGGTTGGCCATCGACCTCCCACCTGAGGTGGTCGACCACCCCAATCAAGTCGAATCCGACCTGTTCGGCACCAACCACTAGTTCTGAGAGCCGCTCCCCGGCGACAAGATGTCGCTCGTTCAAACCGTCGCCGGTGTACACCAGCAGTCCGACATCGACGCCACGATTCGACATTTCCGCCCCCCGAAGTGCGAGGTAATCAGCCTACTCCGGCCCAACCAGGCGCCACCGGTCCGTGCCCTGGGCATGGCGGCCCCGACTTCTCCGGGGACGGAGTTCCCAGGCATGATCGCTCGCCACGGCCTCAACCGCCACCCAGGGCCATTGACCCGCCTCACCCACCGAAGGCCCCGCGACCCGGACACACCACAACTGACAGTGGTAGGCTCGACAACGAAGCGTGAGATTCCTGCCTTGCGGCAGGGGGGAGTGTGACGATGCGACGTCTACGTATCGGAATGACTGTGATGACGGTGGTTGCCCTGGCGATCACCTTGGCCGCACCGGCCCTCGCCGGTGGCAAGCCGGACGATGGGGTGACCACGATTCAGGATGGGACGCTTCTTCGCAGTGACGGAGTACCCATCGTTCTCGGGTTCGATGAATGGGGCTACAACTACCAGGGACATCTGTTCAACGGGGGATACTGCGACGCCTACCGTGATGCGGCCTGGTGTCAGCCCTACAAGGATGTCGCCCTCAAGATGAAGTGGAACGATGCCTGGCTGTCGAACGTCGATGCAGATGGCGACGGCCTGCTCGACCGGCACTTCGGGTTCGACTCCTACATCGGCTCCGGTGCCTGGACCACGAATCACCAGTCCGGCGAGTACGTGCTCGATGGCAAGACCTGCAAGTGGAACTACTTCGTGAAGATCGTTGCCGCCCCCGCCGACGCCACCTCGATCGGTGGCATCTGGTACATGGCAGATGGCACCGAGATGGGCCCGGCGATCTGGGGTGCGTTCGCCATCATCCAGGAGGTCGAGAACGATCGGTGCGCCGGGGTGCACGGTATGCAGTACCTGTCGCCCAACAACGCCGGTTTCGGGTCCTACATGCCGTAGGCCTCGGCCACGACCAGTGGCGACCTGCTACGACGACTGGGCGGGTTCGACGGGATGTCGGACCCGCCCTTCCGTTAGGCGCGAATGAGGGTGGGGTCGCTCGGGCAACCCCACCCTCATCATGCCGGGTGAACGGCTACGGCGTCAGATACGTGAAGACGAAGTCCTGCGCCGTCTGGGTGTCGGTCCTGAACTGGTAGTCGTTGCCGTTGCAGAGCGGGGCGATCCCGTACGAGTTCACTGCAAGAACGATGTTCGTGGGCTCACCGGTAGCCGGGTCCACCCAGAACGCTGGCCCGCCGGAGTCTCCCGAACAGGTGCCACCGACTCCGTTGCCCTTGCCCGGGTTGTTGCTGAACATGAAGTTCTGCGGCCCGACATTGGCCGATTGGCCGGTGTTGATGATCGTGGAGTACCCATACTGGCGCTCCCACACCGAACCATCCGTGAACGGTGGGATCTTGCCGACCAGGCCGTATCCGACTACCTCGACCGTGCGACTCTTGGGCGAACCCTTGGCGGCGCGCAGGTAGTCGAACTGGCCCAGAGCCGGCATGACGCCGTAGGTGTCGACGTCGATCGGCTCATCGAGCAGGACGAGGCCGATGTCGTAGGTGAGTGGGAACTCCGCAAAGTCGGAGTAGTTCGGGTGCGGCACCGCTTGTCCGCCAACCCAGGTGTCGGCAAGCCATGCTGCCGTGCTTCCATAGGAGGGTCTCTCGGCGAAGAAGATCTCCCAGATATCGGGAGCATTCCTCACGTACGTCGTGCCGTCGTTCGGATGCTGGATGCCGTCTCCATCGACCCAGCCCGTGCAATGGCCCGCTGTCAGCACGATCGTCGGTGACATCAACGTACCGGTGCAACCGAAGTAGCCCACGCCGTCCTGTACGAAGAGGAGTTGCACGACGTGCGGATGTCCGTCACCGTCGGTTTGTCCCCATGTGATCGCATGTGCGATGCCGGCCGTAGCAACCAGCATCGATGTCGCGAGCGCTGCAATCAGCAGTTTTCGCCTCATAGCCAATCCTCCTCTCGGGATCGGGATTCGATCCATCCGTCGCGTCTGGGTGCGATTATCGCGTGGTCAACGGGCTTCTGCAGGGGTGCTCGGTGCCGGTGTCCCGGGCCGAAGCCGGTCTCAATCCGGGCGCTCCGCCTGCACGGCATGATGCGACCCTCGGTCAGTCCCGGCACTCGGTGGCGATCTCGCTGATCTTCGCCGAGTCGGCGGGCTCGTCGGTGGTCGTGAAGTAGAAGCACAACTCGCCCCCCGAGTCGGTGAACCGGTAGTAATGCTCTTCGGCATTGCTGCCCGGCTTGACCCCGCTGCCGTAGGCGGCCTTCAGGTCGGCGAGGGTGTCGCCGACGGTGATTCCCTCACTGGTGGTCACGTAGTCGTCGGGGCGGTCGGCCCCGTCGGCGTCGGGGTGGGCGCCCTCGAAGCGAACCCGGGCCAGGGTCTCGGGACGATCCGGGTTGGCGGGGTCGGGCCCGAAGAACAGGAACGAGAACCCGCCGATGGCGACCCCCCGCAGCCCCATGTTCCCGGGCTCGGTGATGGCGGTCCAACCGGTGTCGAACTCCCCGTACCGGGAGCGGACATCGTGGCCCAGGAAGTCGATGACCTTCTCGAGCACGGTCTCGGCGTCGGCCCCCAGCGAGAGCTTGGTGCCCCGGTAGGCGACCCCGTTGGTGGAGATGATCCAATCGCCCGTCTCCGGGGTCCCGGCGGCCACCGCGATCTCGAGTCGGAACGTCACCGGGTTGGTGGCGGCGTCCACTTCGATGAGGTAGTCGGCGGTCGTCTCGACTCTCCAGGTGCCGTCGTCCTGAGGCTCGACCTCGGTTCCATTGGCGTTCAGTAGGGAGGCCGTCACCGCCGAGGCAGGTGTGAGCGTCGTCGTGACCACGCTGTCGGCCAGCAGGGCGATCGAGAAGAACTCCGGGTCGTCGGGTGCGGCGTTTGCCACCACGGTGGTGGCGGCGGTGTCGGAGAGACGCCGGTTCTGCAGGCACGCCCGTGACAGGTCGGCGAGGGTGTCCTCGTCGGGTGCCCCGTCGGCGGCCCGCCCCAGGCTCGTCTGGGCGGCCTCGACGGCCGTCCGGGTCGCCGGGCCGAAGACGCCGTCGACGGTGAGGTCGCCGTAGCCGTTGCAGTTGAGCAGCCACTGGAATGCCTCGACGGTCTCGTTGCGATCGCCCTCGGTGATCAGGGGCGGTCCACTGGGCAGCAGCGTCGTCGTCGTGGTCGACGAGGTGGTGGTGGTCTGCGGAGCCGGCAGGGTGGTGACGGTCGTCGAGGAGCCCGGATCGAGGATGGTGGTGGTGGTGGTGAGGGCGGAGCCGTCGCCGCCGCAGGATGCCGCCGCCAGGGCGCAGGCGGCCACCAGCGGGAGCGATCGGCCGATGATCCGTCTCATGGGTCCTCCCCGTCGAGCGGTCCTAGGGGGAAACTACTCGTCGGAGGCCGGCGGGGATGGTCGGCGTGATCGGGCCCGGGGTCACACCGGCGGCGACTTGGGGGGAGGGATCGGGGGCGGCTCGCCGTTGGCCCGCATGGTCACCCTGGCCAGCGCCGGGTAGGCGAGGATTCCGCAGGCCACCGTGGCCGCCCCGCCGAGGCCAAGCGCCACCCGAGGCCCGAGGTGCTCGCCGATCCATCCCACGATGGGGCCGCCGATGGGGGTCGAGCCGAGGAAGGCGACCGCCCACAGCGCCATCACCCGTCCTCGCATCTCGGGTGCGGCCGCCAATTGCAGGGTGGCGTTGCCGAGGGCGAGGAACTGGATCGAGGCGGCTCCCATGAACACGATCGACACGAATGCGATGGTCAGGGTCGGGGCGAAGGAGGTGGTCAACTGGATAGAGCCGAAGATGATCGCCGTTCGGGACAGCCTGGTGGCGGGGCGTTGGCCCCCGCCCGCCATCGCCAATCCGCCGATGATGGCCCCGCAGCCCATCAGCAGCGACATCGTCCCGTAGGTGCCGGCGTCCCCCTCGAAGGTGAAGCGCGCCAGCAACGGGAGGACCACCTGGAACTCGTAGGCGAGCATCCCCACCACCGCCATCATGAGGAGGGGGACCAGCACCTCGGGGGTGGCTCGCACGTAACGGAGGCCTTCCATCAACTGCCCCCTGCCCCTCGCCTGGAGATCCTCCCGATGCAGGCGATCGGGGTTCATCAGGTAGAGCGCCAGGAGCACCGCCGCGTAGGACCCGGCGTTGATGAAGAAGCAGGGAGCCATGCCGACCGTGACGATCAGCGTGCCGGCGAGGCCGGGCCCGATCACCCTGGCCACGTTGACGAGCACCGAGTTGAGGCTGACGGCATTGGTGAGGTCCTTGGACCCCACCATCTCGACGATGAAGGTCTGTCGGGTCGGGTTGTCGACGACGTACACGAAACCCAGGCAGGTCGCCAGGACGTAGATCATCCACAGCTCGATCACGTCCAGCATCACCAGCAGGCCGAGGGTCGCCGCCAGCGCCGCCGCCACGGTCTGCGTCGCATAGAGCACCCGCCGCTTGTCGAAGCGGTCGGCGAAGACCCCGCCGAGCGGCCCGAACAGCAGCACCGGGAGGAACTGCAGCGACGAGACCACCCCCAGGGCGGTGCCGCTCCCGGTGATCTCGAGGACCAGCCACGCCTGGGCCACCCCCTGCATCCAGGTGCCCGAAAGCGACACCACCTGCCCTGCGAAGAAGAGCCGGTAGTTGGGCACCCGGAGGGACGAGAACATACGCCGGAAGGTGGCGGTGCGGGAGGTCACGGGCGGCTCGGAGAGGGTGGCGCTGACTGCTGCATTCGACCCGACAGCCTAGGACGATGGGGGATCTCCCCCTACCTGGTGCCGTCTACCACCAGATCCGGGGGCCTTCGAGGATGGTCGTATCGACTGGTCCGACAATGCCCGCTTGATGGAGTCACGAATGGCCGGAGCGGGAATCGATGTCCGGAACGAGACCTACGGCATCTCGCATCGGTACACCACCGAGGTCTATGACCTCATCTTCTCGATCCTGCCCTGACCATCACTCGGCAGAGGCCCAGGGTTTGATGCGCCGGGCCGGGTCTGGCGCACCGACCGACGGCTCTCCGACACCGGTAGCAGCGTCGCTTCTTCCTCATGGTGTGTACATTTCGTACACCTCATGGTATGTTCGCAGCATGAGCATCCCGATCACGGCCAGACTCGACGAGTCCGTGGTCGCAGCACTCGACAGGGCTGTCGACGCCGGCATCGCCCCGACCCGAGGGGCACTGGTCGCCGGCGCAGTGGCCGAGTGGCTCAAGTGCCACGGGGAAGAGGGGATCGTTGAGTCGTATCGGCGCCGCTACGCAGACCCGGATTCCGCCCACGACGAACTCCTCGACAAGCTCGCTGCGTTCTCCGTCGCCTCATGTCTCGCCCTCAGCGAGCGCTGATCTCGAGGGGTGAGGTCTGGGAGGCCGACATCCCGGGGGTCGGCCGGCACCCCGTGGTAATTGTTACCCGTGACTCGGTGGTCCCCATCCTGTCATCAATCGTCTGCGTGCTCGTGACGAGTTCATTCCGCGGCCACGTGGCCGAGGTCGAACTGGGCGGCGGTGAAGGGCTTGATCGTTCGAGCGCCGCCAACTGCGACAACGTCTTCACTCTCCCCAAGCGGGTCCTCACCCGCCGACGCGGAGCGCTGGGACCGATGAAGCTGGCCGAACTGGATCGGGCGCTGCTGGTGGCCCTTGGGCTCGGGTAGGCCGGGAGACGGCATGGGGTCGGGGTTGGGTGATCTCAGCGGATGCAGACCGAGATCGCCCGGCCTGGCCCCTCAGCCGCCACCTCGGGACTGCCCCCCGGCGCTCCTTATCGAATCTTCACGATTGGCTTACGAAGCCGACATGGCGGCCCCCTACCTTGCGAGTCGAGGAACGGCAACCAGGAGGTGACCAGGATGTCAACGGAAGACGAAGACAGGGTGTCCGAGCATCCCGAGGACGTCGCCGGACCCGCCGAGGAGGCGCTCTCCGGCTCGGGTGACACGGCCGTCGAGGGCCGCCGCCGCAGGGCCGGGCTGGTGGAATCGCCGGGGGCGCGCTGGACGGCCGCCGCCGCCGCCGTGATCGTGGTGGGCGGCCTGCTGTTCATGGCGGGCCGGTGGAGCGCACCCGATGGAGCGTCGAGCGCCGCCGCCCCGACCGCGGTGACGACGACGCTGCCGGTCGCCGACGCCGGATCGACCGTCCTCACGACGACGGGAGCGGTCGCCGAACCGGTGGCCGAGGTGGCCGAGACGCTGGCGCCGGCGGTGGTGCAGATCGAGAGCGGAACCGGGCTCGGCTCGGGTGTCATCTACCGCCGGGACGGCTACATCCTCACCGCCGCCCACGTCGTCTCGGACTCCGACACGGTGAGCGTGAGGCTCGCCGATGGCAACCGATTGGACGGCAGAGTGGTCGGGGTCAACTCCGACACCGACGTGGCGGTCATCAAGGTGGAGGCTGGCGGCCTGACCGCCGCCCCCCTGGCCACCGACGCCGACCTCCGGTTGGGCCAGATGGCGATCGCCATCGGGAGCCCTTGGGGCCTCGACCAGACCGTGACGGCCGGGGTGGTGTCCAGCGTCCGCCGGGCGGTGGTCGGCTCCGACGGCAACGTGCGGACCCTGATCCAGACGGATGCCTCCATCAACCCCGGCAACTCCGGCGGGGCACTCGCCGACGCCACCGGGGCGGTGATCGGCATCAACACCTCGATCATCACGACGACCGGCAGCAGCGGCGGGGTCGGCTTCGCCATCCCCATCGACACCGCGGTATCGGTGGCCGATCGTCTGATCTCCGGCGAGGAGATCCGCTCGGCGTTCCTGGGCGTCGCCGGCACCGAGCCCACCACCGGCCCTGCCGGCACCCTGGTGACCGGAGTCACTCGGGGGAGTGCGGCGGCCGAAGCCGGATTGCTGCGCGGCGACCTGATCACCGCCTACGACGATCTGCCGGTGACCGGCTTCCTCGATCTGGCCGGGTACGTCCGCAGCGCCCAACCCGGCGACGAGGTGACGCTGACCGTGATCCGTGCCGACGAGCAGCAGACCATCACGGTGGTCCTCGGCGAGCGCACCGACTAGGTCCTCCCTGCCCGGTGGTGCGGGCCCGCGGGGGCCCGCACCACTCCGGCGCGTCCAGGACCATCCCCCGGCCGGGGGAGGGGCGAATCCCCCGGCGACAGGACGGCCGAATCCCCCGTCCGGCCGATGACGGATCGGGCCGCAACTGGGACCTTGTTCACGGCAGAACAACCATTCCGAAAGGACACATGCCGTGAACACCGAATTGGGCCTCACCGGGAGGGTGGCCGGGGCCGCCGTCCGTCATCCGTGGCGGACGCTGGCGGTTTGGGCGGTTCTCCTCGCCACCGCCTTCGTCTTCGCCGGCCGCCTCGGCGACGTCGTCACCGACCAGGGCACACTGGCGGTCGCCACCGAGTCGCAGCAAGCCCAGGATCTGATCTCCGAGCGGATGGGCGGGCAGAGCCCGCTGCAGGAGTTCATCATCATCGAGTCGTTCATGCCGGTCGATGATCCGGCCTTCCGGGCCGAAACCGCCCGCCTGGTCGGCGAGATCAGGCAGGTCGGCACGGTCCTGAGTGCGGTCTCCTATCTGGACGGCGTCCCCGGCCTGGTCGCCGAGGACGGGCGGACGGCGCTGATCGTCGCCACCATCGCCGGCGACGACGCCGACGCCGTCGACAACGTCGCACCGATCGTGGACCTGGTCGACCGGGCCGACGCCTCCGGCTCCTTCATCGTGTCGATCATCGGGGAGGGGTCGGTGGGCGGCGAGTTCGGCCACCTGGCGGAGGAGACGCTGCGGGGCGGCGAGACCATCGGGTTGGCCGTCGCCGTCGTGATCCTGGTCCTGGTCTTTGGGGCGGCGGTCGCCGCCGGGATCCCCCTGCTGGTGGCGATGATGTCGATCCTGTTGGCTCTGGCCATGACCGCCGTGGTCGGCCAATTCCTCGATCTGTCGCTGTTCGTCACCAACATGATCGTGATGATCGGCCTGGCGGTCGGCATCGACTACACACTGTTCATCGTGCAGCGCTACCGGGAGGAGCGGGCGAAGGGCCTCGGCGTGGCCGAGGCGGTGGTGCGGGCCTCCGACACCGCCACCCGGGCCGTGCTGTTCTCGGCCATCACGGTGGTCATCGGCCTCAGCGGCCTGATGATCATGCCCGACACGGTCATGCGGAGCCTCGGGATGGGGGCGATCCTGGCGGTGGTGGCCACCGCGTTGGCAGCGGTCACGGTGCTGCCGGCGATGCTGCGCCTGCTCGGCGACCGCATCAACCGGGGCAAGGTGCCGTTTGCGTCAGGCAGCCACTACCGGCCGGGCGGGGGGCGCTTCTGGCACCGGGTGACCCGCCTGGTCACCGCCCGCCCGATCCTGTCGGTGGTGCTGGCCGTCGGCATTCTGCTGGCCGCCGCCACCCCGTACCTGACCATCCGCACCGGTCAGAACTTCATCGACTCGCTGCCCCCCGACAGCCCGAGTCGGTATGCCTTCGAGATGCTCAACGAGAACTTCGACACCGGGGCCGTCACCATCCCGATCGTCATCGACGGCGACGCCGCCGACCCCGATGTCGCCGCCGCCGTCCGGGAACTCGGCGCCGCCCTGGCGCTCGACCCCGCCTACGGCGAGGTCACCACCAGCGTGGCTCCCGGCGGCGATCTGATCGTGCTCGACGCCGTCGGCAAACTGGACCCCTCCACCGGGGAGGCGGCCGCCGCCCTGGCGATGCTGCGCACCGAGACCATCCCGGCCGCCTTCGCGGGCGTCGACGCCG
Source organism: Actinomycetota bacterium (assembly GCA_018821365.1). Lineage (GTDB taxonomy): Bacteria > Actinomycetota > Acidimicrobiia > Spongiisociales > UBA11373 > JAHJML01. The sequence goes on from JAHJML010000034.1 coordinate 27,180, forward strand.
GGGTGTTCGTGGCGGGGCAGGCGGCCTTCACGGCCGACTACGTGGAGGTATTGGACGGCCGCAGTCCGATCATCTTCGTGCTGGTGCTGGGAGCGTCGTTCCTGCTGCTGATGATGGTGTTCCGCTCGATCGTGGTTCCGATCAAGGCGATCCTGATGAACCTGTTGTCGGTGGGGGCCGCCTACGGCCTGCTGGTGCTGGTGTTCCAGCACGGTGTCGGTGCGGGCGTCCTCGGCTTCCAGCAGACCGACGTGATCGAGGCCTGGGTCCCGCTGTTCCTGTTCACCGTGCTGTTCGGCCTCTCGATGGACTACCACATCTTCCTGCTGAGCCGCATCAAGGAGAACTACGACGAGACCGGCGACAACCGGGGTTCGGTGGCCTTCGGCCTCGGGTCGACCGGGGCGATCATCACCGGGGCAGCCCTGATCATGGTGGCGGTGTTCGGAGGGTTCGCCATCGGCGATCTGGTGATGTTCCAACAGATGGGCTTCGGCCTGGCCGTCGCCGTCATCCTGGACGCCACCCTGGTCCGCTCGGTGCTGGTGCCGGCTGCCATGGCCCTGCTGGGCAGTCTCAACTGGTACCTCCCCACCTGGCTGCGGTGGATCCCCCGCATCAACATCGAGGGGGGCCGGCACGCCGGACCCGCCCCTCGCCTCGAGCCTGCCCTGGAGAGGGCCGCCTGAACCGGCGGTTCACGGCAGCGCACGGGACCCCCGCACGGGGGTCCCGGCGCGTCGGCCCGGGGGGAGTCTGCTGCCGGGCCTCAGGCCGTCAGCGCCTCGTAGAGGAACGGGAACGAGACGTCCTGGCGGTAGTCGACGGCGGTGTGGTCGTCGTCGAACTCCTCGTAGCGGTGCTCGACGCCTGCCTCGGCCAGCCGCGCCGACAACGCCCGGGCGCCGTAGACCAGGGCGTACTGGTCGTGGTCGCCGCACTCGATGTAGAGGCCCTTCAGCGACCGGGCGTTCTCGATGCACTCGGGGCGGCGAGCCATCTCGACGGGGTCGCGGGCCAGCCAGTTGTCCC
>JAHJML010000247.1 GCA_018821365.1 Actinomycetota bacterium
CACGCCCGTCACGGTCACCGCCGACGCCGGCGTGGTGGTGCCCCTGTCCAGCGGGCCGCGCATGATCCGGGTCGCCTCCGACGAACTGATCGTGTCGGCCGAAGACCTGATGCCGGCCGTGATCTCCGCCCTGGCCGGAGAGACCGCCGTCATGCGGCTCGGACTCGCGAATCCGGCGCCGGCCAACGCCGGCAATCTCGTGGTCGACGGGGTCGCCCTGCGGGCCCGCGGCTCCGCGAAGACGGAAACGGCGCTCGGCGATCTCGCCGGCGAGATCCTGGCCTACCTGGAAGGCGCTCCCTGGGGCACGAGCGGTCCCCTGTCCCGCAGCGACACGACCGCCGTGATCACGCCCTACGAGGTGCTCGAACTAGGGCCCGGCGCTGCGGGGACGCTCGAGATCCGCATGATCCTGGTGGAGAATCCCGCCGCCGCGTCGATCTCGCTGGGCCTCGCCCTGGACGACATCTCGGCCCGCCAGCCCGAGGGCGAACTGGTCGCGGTGAGGATCCTGCCCGCGCCGGGCCAGGTGTTTCCGTTCTGGACAGAAGCGGGGACGCTGACCGCGGCCACCCTCGAAGAGAGCTACAGCAACTTCCCGAATCCCTTCGCGGCGGGACGCGAACGCACCGCCTTCGTGTTCGTCCTCGGCGGCGGCGCGACGGTGGATCTGCGCCTCTACACGCCGCGCGGCGAACTGGTGCGCACCCTGCTCGACGGCGCCGCGCTGGCCGCGGGGCTCCATCAGGACGTGACCTGGGACGGTCGCAACGGACGCGGCGACGTGGTGCGCAACGGCGTCTATGTGGCCGAACTGTCGGTCGGGGGAGACGACGGGACGTCGACCCTGCTGCGGCGGAAAGTGGCGGTGGTGAGATGAGACGGCGCGGTCCCGTCATCGTCCTGCTGCTGGCCGTGCTGTCGGTCCTCGCCGCCGCGCCGGCGTTCGCGCTTCCGGACGACGGCGGCGTACGCTCGGTCTTCGCCCTGGGCGCCGGCAACCGCGCCATCGGCCTGGGCGGCGCGTACGCGGCCATCGCCGACGACGCGAGCGCCGCGCTCTGGAATCCGGCCGGGCTTGCCCTGCTCGACCGCCGGCACGTCGAGTTCACCAGCACGAACCTCTTCGGGATGGGGTTCTCGGAGAAGTACGTCTCCCTGGCCTACCCGCACTGGCGCCTGGGCAACGCCTCGCTGACACTCCGCACTTTCGGCGTGGACGGCATCGAATCCCGAGACGATCGCAACGTCCTGCTGGCCGACGATCTGAAGGACCAGGAACTCGAGATCCTGCTCGCATACGCCCGCGCCCTCCGGTCCGGCGTGAACGTCGGCGGCGGCTTCAAGCTGCAGCGGCATAGCCTGGCGGGCTACGCGGGCAGCGGCTTCGGCATCGACGCCGGCGTGCTCGTGCATCCGCTCGTGCTGCGGGGCGGCGATTCGCCCGCGGCCCGGGCCTGGACCCTGGGCCTGGCAATCCGCAACCTGGTCGAGCCGTCGGTCCGCCTCGACGTGGAGAGCGTGCCGGACCCCCGCGCCATGCGCCTCGGCACCGCCTGGCGCCGTCCGCTCGGCGAGACGCTCCGGGGTCTGCTCTCGCTGGACTTGGAAAAGACGGCGGGCATGGACTCGCGCCTGCACCTGGGCGCCGAGGTAGACTATCGCGACCAGGCCGCGTTGCGTCTGGGCGTCCTGGCCGGCACCCTGACCGCCGGCTTCGGGCTGCGCTGGCGGGACGTGCTCGTCGACTTCGCCTTCGAGGATCATCGCCTGGGCGCGGTGAAGCGGCTCGGCGTGAGCTTCCTGCACGGGCCGCCGGTGGACCAGGTCCGCCATGACGCCCTGGCGCGGGCCGCCGAGGATCAACGCCTGCAGATGGACCGGGCCTTCGCCGAGAGCGATCGCGCGCGACGCGAGCAGCTGCTCGCCTCCGCCCGCAGCGCCTTCTCGGCCGGGGACCACTCCAACGCCCTGGACCGCCTGTCGATGTCGCGCCTGCTCGATCCCGACAACGCCCAGGCCGCGGCCCTGGAGCTCGAGGTGCTCGGCGACCTGGCCCGCGTGCAGGTGCAGGCGGGCGACCTGGCCTCGGCCATCATCACGCTCGGCCAGCTCACGGCCAAGGCGCCGCAGGATACCGTGGCCCAGGCCGAACTGCAGCGCCTGCGCGACCTGAGCGCGGTGAGCGCCAGGCGTTCGCACGACATCGAGGATCTCTACGCGCGCGGCCTCGACGCCTTCGTCGCCGACGAGCTCGACGAGGCCCACGGGCTCTTCGCCGAGGCCCTGGGGCTCGCCCCGCAGGACGCGGACATCCTGGCCATGCTCGACCGGGTCCAGCGCAAGCGGACCCAGCGTCTGGCGGCCGTCTGCGGCGAGGCGCGAAGCCTGGTCCGGGTGGGGCTGGTCGACGAGGCCGAGGCGGCGGTCGCGAGGGCGGCGTCGCTGGGCGCTC
>JAHJML010000298.1 GCA_018821365.1 Actinomycetota bacterium
AAATAGCCTGGAGAGGTAGTTCTTCACAAATTGAAGTTGGCAGCCATTATGTTGGCGTAGAACTTCATAAAAGCTCAATTCGACCCAATCGAATAAGTTTTTATTTTCCGGTTGGAAATAGTATAGATATTAGCCGTGATTATTGGAAGAGAGGAGAATATCCAATTTTACAAGTGGGACTGAGAGTCGGAGAAGGGAGCAAAAAAGTATTAGGTACGACGCCATTTGCCTATGAGTTAACACCATATAGTGTTCATTTTTCACGTAGTGACAATGAAAAAACGATGAAAGTATCGTATGAGTTTTGTAAGACTAAAGCCGCTATGGTGTTAAAGTTTGACATAACTAATAATTGCCATGAAAAGAAAACATTTGAATTATATACACAACTCGAAACATCCGTAAAAACAAGTTACACTTATGCTCTTAAGAATATAGCATGGACAAGCTATGATCACTCTACTATTTACACATATCATTTAGGTAAAGATACTGCTAACACAGTTCTCTATGTAAGCAATGCTGGTACACTTCCTCAAAGTTTCACCAGTAAGGCTTCCACCTTGAAGAACTGGTGGAAAGAAAAAAATTATGATCTGCCAGGAGAAGTTATTGACAATAAAGAGAAAAAACAGCCTTTGGCAGCTTTTATCTACCGAAAATTGCTTATGCCTGGCGAAACATTGGCAGTAGTGCAAATTATTGGAGCAGAAAGACAGGGAGAAGAAAAAACAGCGGTAAGGTATTTGCAAAAAAATTTCCAAAAAGAGATCAAATTATATGAAACTAGTCTCATCAAAAAAGTCAATAAGCAGGGTTTTATTATCTCTGGAAACCAGAAGCTTGATTACACAGCTAAGTGGGCACAACTGATGATCACTTCCCTAGATCACAATCTCGACAACTCTTTTGTTCCTATGCCTTGTCCAGCACAATACAACTTTTTTTTCACCCATGATGTTCTCGTGACGAACTTAGCTATGGTTAATCTTGATCTTGCCCGTGTAAAGCGAGATTTGAAATTTGTTGCTGAGCATGCGAATGCACAAGGCATAATCCCTCACGCTTATTATTGGAAAGATGATAAATATGTAACAGAATTCACTGGTGATGATGGTTGGAATCACTTCTGGTTTGTCCTGGTTGCCGCCAGGTATCTCAGACATTCTGGTGATATTGATATGCTTAAAAAACTTTATCCAATGCTCGAAAAAAGCACAGAGCGATTTTTGGTTAACAAAAAGAATGGACTTATATATGCTTATCGTCCTGATTGGTGGGATATTGGCAAAAGCTTTGGCCCAAGAAGTTACATGACTATTTTAGCTATTCGTGCACTTCGCGAATTCATTTATATTTCTACCATTCTTGATAAGTGCGAGAAAAATGTTAAATACGAAGAAATAGCTGAGGAAATGAAGTGTCAACTTACTAAAAAACTGTGGGATAATAAATTACAATATCTCATCAATTACAATAACAATGGAGAAGATAAAGATACTCATTATTACACAGGATCACTGTTGGCAGCTCACTTTTCTTTACTAAGTGATAAGAAGCAAAAATCATTACTGAATACAGCAAAATCAAAGCTGGTAGACGAACAAGTTGGAGTTTACAATGCTTATCCAATGGACTTTCACAAACTAAATGCTTATTTTAAATTTCATGAAGGCGAACAGGGAGCACCGTTTTATTATATGAATGGTGGAGTATGGTATCAGGGGAATGCCTGGTATGCTTTAGGACTTATTTCTGATAACAGACAAAAAGAAGCACTTTCTTTTATGAACAAAATCATGACACTAACAGGAATTATGAATGGTCCCAACGGACAACCGGCTATGTATGAATGCCGAAATGCCAACAAAAACAATATTTCTAGCTACGGTAAAATAGACAAGCCAATGTTCCTTTGGGCTGGTGGATGGTATTTGTATACGTTACAAAATCTTCTTGGTTTACGTGAAAACGTCTGGAATATTTCTATTGAGCCCTTTCTTATAGCTAACAGGGCGAAGTACACTGTTTTTGTTAATGCTCGTCCGATTACGATACTGGTACATGGAAACGGGCGTCATATAAAAAATATCAAATACGATGGAATAAAGAGCTATAGTGCAGTAGTGTCAGGACATAATTTTCCTACTAAAACTATTGAAATTGAAATGGGTAAGGCTAAACTCCCTTATCTCGCTAATACTCAAGCAATTTTGCTTTCTGTTATATACAAGGTTACAAAGAAAAATTTGATATTGCATCTTAGAGCTTTTCCAGGTCACAAAAACACAACAAAAATTATGACTTTGCGAAAGCCTCAACTGGTAAAACTTAATGAAACTGCCCTAAAGGAAAGCAATTGGAGATTAATTCCAAAAGATGGTATCTATGAACTTGAAATAACATTTTGCCATCAATCTCAAGATGATATCGTTTCTGTGATTTTCTCTGACCAATAGTTTACGAAAAATAGATTATTAATAGATAAGATCTTTCTCTTTATGTTTATTAGGAAAGCTAATTTTTTTGTGCTTCTCTCTTTGGATATTTGTTTCCTTATATATCATTTACTATCTTCTAAAACCGAGTGTTTCTAGCTACTTTTCTCCTGAATTTGGGAAAATTTATAGTTATCTAACCACAAAATCTATCATATTTATATGGATTGTGGCATTAGCACTTATAGTTTTCACATCATATTTTAGTATCGCAAGT
>JAHJML010000035.1 GCA_018821365.1 Actinomycetota bacterium
CGTCACAACGACCTACTACATCGGTGACATCTACGAGATCACCTACGCCGACGGCCCCGGTGGCGGCACCACCGGCACCCGGACCAACTACACCTTCGGCGGCGACCACATCGCAGTCCGGGCCGACGGCCCCACCGACACCCTCACCTACCTCTTCGGTGACCACCTCGGATCCGTGGCCGTCACCTACGACCCCAACAACCAGACCCTCAACCGACAGAACTACTACCCCTACGGCGACCCCCGAGGCACCCCCGGCACCCTCCCCTCCGACCACACCTACACCGGCCAGATCGACGACCCCGGTGACCTCATGTACTACCGGGCCCGCTACTACCAACCCGAACTAGGACGCTTCACCCAACCCGACTCGATCATCCCCGGGCCCGGAAACGGCCAGGACTACAACCGCTACATGTACGTTCGGGGGAACCCAGTCAACGCCAACGACCCCGGTGGCCGATGCCTCATCTACACCGAGTCCGGTGCAGCCCTCCAAGCCTATGCAGGCCCGTGTGACGACGGCGGCTCCGATGTGGACACGACTGCGTTGTCCCCCTCGGACCCAGCGGACAATCTGGCTGCACTGCTCTTCGGAGAGGTGGCAGGGTTCTACTACGGAAGCGACGACTCCCCGCCTGTTGGGAGCCTGGCCACGGCGATCAATGGCATTCGGCGACGCATCAACTTCGCCCTGCGCCCTTCGACGACCAGCTTCCCAACGCCTACGAACGGGTTCTTGGGCAAGCTCGTCCTTGGCACCAGGGCGACATCTGAGTGGGCTAGTAGGGTCGGCGTGGGCCTCGCCGGTGCTGGCGGTACGCTGACCGCAGCATTCGGCGTGAAGAAGATGACGGATGTGGGCAGACCCTCCAACGATCCCGTCGGTTTCGCCGAGGGTGCGGGCCAGGCTCTCCTGGGCGGGGGAACAGTTGCTGCACTGGTGTTCAGCGTAGGGCCAATCGCAGTTGCCGCTCCGGTGGCGGCACCCATTGCTGCCGGAGTGGCAGTCGGTGGAGGTGCCGTGTATGTCGGTGCGTTGGTGTGGAAGAACAGCAAGAAGATCGCGGGCATGGTGGACGAGGCTTGGGACCTCGTCACCAACTACCAACCGACCTTCTGCCCAATCTGCAGGATGCTCGGAGATTGACAATGGACGTCTACAAGTGGCGCAGAGGGCGGCAGGGCAGTCCTGATCTCTGGTACGAAGGGCCGAGAGGCAGGTGGGAGGCGCACTGGGTTTCCGATCGTCTTCGGACTGAGATCGCCGGACCACTTGGTGCATGGGTGGATTGGGGACCAGCATCGTGGTCTTGGACCGGACTCGAGTCAGTTCTCGGCTCCGTGGGGAATGCGGACTTCCTAGTTCGACAAGACGCCCGTTGGACTTTCTCGGCGAGAAGGCGCGCTCTCGAAGTGCATTCGGGGTTCGGCGATTTCCGCCTGATCCGTCGGTTCATGAGGACTCCCAACCTCGAGATAGATGGGGCCACCTTCGCTGCTTACGGATGGTCTCAAATCCGAATCGAGACAGGCGCCCCAGTTGAGCCGACTGTGCTTGCACTTTTGATCCACGCGAGTGAGATGTCGAACATGCTCACTATCGATTGATCTTGCCCGCTCAGCCCATCATTGAGCTTGCCCTGATTCGGTGGACACACGATCCTGGTTGTTGACCAGGGAGAGGAGTCTGCTGATGGGTCGTCCGTCGAGGTATCCGCCTGAGTTCCGTGTCGAGGCGGTGGAGTTGGTGAGGACGTCGGGTCGTCCCCGTGTTGAGGTCGCCAGGAGTTTGGGGATCTCGGATGGGACGCTGGCGGCTTGGGTGGCGGCGGATCGTGATGCCCGTTCCCGGGCTGATGATCCTGATGGTCTGTCGGAGACGGAACGGGCCGAGTTGGCTCGGTTGCGTCACGAGAACGCCGAGTTGCGGCTGGATCGGGAGATCCTTCGTAAGGCGGCAGCGTTTTTCGCCCGCGAGACGACACGGTGAGCCGCTTCCGTGCCGTTGATGAGCTCGATCCGATTCGAGACCCGCAAGGAGGCCAAGCTCTACCTGTTCGAGTACATCGAGATCTTCTACAACCGTCAACGCCACCAGACCCGACTCGGGCACCGCACCCCCGTCGAATACGCCGCCGGATTCACGTCATGAACACCCCCAACACACACAAACCCGTGTCCACCAAAACGGGGCATGCTCAAGATCGCGCCGTCCCTCAAGCGGGGGCACGGCGTGGGTAGCGTGTTCCTCGTTCCATTACCCATGGGGTGTGCCGTTCGTCCTGGCGGGCCGAGACGGACGGGGTGCGTATGAGACCGGATCGAAGCACCCCCCTCCCCTGCGGAGCCTTCGGCCCCTCCGGGACTCCCCCCTGGAGGGGTGAGAAATGCGGCAGAGGCACCCTGCGGCCGTATGCGATCTTCGCGCTGTCCCTCAAGCGGAGGCACGACGCAGGTGGTGTGTTCCTCGTTCCCTTTCCTTCCCCTCAGGGGAAGGTGGATCGGCCCGCAGGGCCGAGCCGGAAGGGGTGCGTCTGAGACCTGATCGACGCACCCCCCTCCCCTCCGGAGCCTTCGGCTCCTCCGGGACTCCCCCCTGGAGGTGGGAGCAAAGAAAGCGAGGTGGATCGGCCCGCAGGGCGGAGACGGAACGGGTGCGTATGAGACCCGATCTTTCCGCACCCGTGCTCCGGTACCCTCTCCCGGGTGAGGCGAGCCATCACCCTGACCACCGAGCGCTTCCCGGGGCGCCCGGGCTTCGATGCGGCGGTGTCGCGGGCGGTGCTCGCCGGGGTCGCCTCCGGCACACTCACCGAGACCCTCCGCCTCTACGTCCCGGACCGGTTGGTCGCCTTCGGGAGCCAAGATGCCGTCCATCCGGCCTACCAGGAGGCGATCGGTGCCGCCACCGCCGCCGGCTTCGGCGCCTATCACCGCCTCGCCGGCGGCAAGGCCGCCGTGTTCCATGAGCACACCATCTGCTTCGGGTGGGCCGTCCCCACTCCCGTCCCGCGCTCGACCACCGAGGTGCGGTTCCGGGAGACCGCGGCCATTCTCACCGCCGCCCTGGCCAGCCTCGGGGTCGACGCCAGGGTAGGTGAGGTCGAAGGCGAGTACTGCCCCGGCACCTACTCGATCAGCGCCGGGGGCCGCACCAAGCTGATCGGGATCGGCCAGCGCCTCGTCGAGCGGGCGGCCCATGTCGGCGGCGTGATCGTGGTCGACCGTGCCGATCTGGTGAACCGGGCCCTGGTGCCGGTCTACGAGGCACTCGGGTACGAATGGGATCCCGCCGCCACCGGAGCCATCGCCGAAACCGTGCCCGTCGACGTGGCCGGGGTGATGACGGCCGTCCGCGAGGCGTTCGCCGCCGAGCACCAGATCACCGACGGCACCATCGACGCCGCCACCCTGGCCGAGGCCGTCCGCCTCGAGGCGAACCCCCTCCACCCCCGATAGCCTGTCGGCATGCGAGTCCTGCTGCTGCACGGCCCCAACCTCAACCTGCTCGGCACCCGCGAGCCCGGCATCTACGGCTCGGCGACCCTCGGCGACCTGGAGGATCGGTGCCGGGGATGGGCTGCCGGGTTGGGCATCGAGATCGAGGCCTTCCAGTCCAACCACGAGGGAGCGCTGATCGACCGCATCCACGCCGCCGTCGGCACCTGTGCGGCGATCATCATCAACCCGGGGGCGCTCAGCCACTACTCCTACGCACTCCACGACGCCATCAAGGCCGTCGACCTGCCGACGGTGGAGGTCCACCTCTCCGACATCACCGCACGCGAGGAGTGGCGGGCGCGGTCGGTGACCGCACCGGCCTGTGCCGCCGTCATCTCGGGCCGGGGGGCCGACGGCTACCGGCAGGCGCTGGAGATGCTGGCGGAGCGCCGCTGATCAGAGGCCGGCCAGGCCCTGCAGCCTTCCCAGCCCTTCGATGATGTCGTCGTCGCCGAGGGCGAAGGAGAACCGCAGGTAACCGGGGGCCCCGAACGCCTCCCCGGGCACCACCGCGATCTTGATCTCCTCCAGCAGAAGGGCCGCCAGGTCCATCGAGGTGGAGGCGGTGCGGCCCGCCAGTGGAGTGCCGAGCATGCCTGCCACCGACGGGAAGGCGTAGAAGGCGCCCTGGGGTTCGATGACCTCCATGCCGGGAACCTCGGACAACATGCGGTGCATGACCTTGCGGCGACGGTCGAAGGCACCCCACATCTCCTCCACCGTCTCCATCCCGCCGGACAGTGCGGCCAGGGCGGCGTGCTGGGCGATGTTGTCGACGTTGGAGGTGGTGTGTGACAGGAACCTGGTCGCGGCGGTGGCCACCTCGGGAGGTGCGATCAGCCAACCGACCCTCCACCCCGTCATGGCGTAGGTCTTGGATACCCCGTTGACCACCAGGCAGCGGTCGGCCATCTCCGGGGCCACCACCGGCATCGAGACGAACGGCGTGTCCCCGTAGATCAGGTATTGGTAGATCTCGTCCGTCAAGACCCAGATGTCGTGCTCGGCGGCCCAACCCCCGATCTCGGCGATCTGGTCCGGGGTGTAGATGGCCCCGGTCGGGTTGGACGGTGAGACGAAGATCAATGCCTTGGTCCGGTCGGTCCTGGCTGCTTCGAGTTGGTCGACGCTCACCCGGAAGCCCGATGCGACATCTGTGGCGATCGGCACCATCGTCCCTTCGCTGAGGGCGATCGCTTCGGGGTAGGTCACCCAGTACGGGGCCGGCATCAGCACCTCGTCCCCCGGATCGAGGATCGCCATCAACGCCGCGTAGATGGCGTACTTGCCGCCGCTGGTCACCACCACCTGGCCGGGAGCGACCACATAGCCGGCGTCGCGAGCGGCCACTTCGGCGATCTTGGCCCGCAGATCGGGCAGTCCGGCCGCCGGGCTGTACTTGTGGGCCGCCGTCATGTGACAGGCCGCCACGGCGGCCTCGACGATGTAGTCCGGGGTCGGAAAGTCCGGCTCCCCGGCTCCGAACCCGATGACCGGTTCCCCGGCCGCCCGCAGTGCCTTGGCCTTGGCCGTGATGGCCAGCGTGGCCGACTCCTCGATGGCGGCGACCCGGCGCGATATGTTCCCCATGGCAACTCCTCGATCGGCCAGAAGGGTAGGTTATCCGCGATCGTGAGCACTCCATCCATCATCGTGCCCCCGGAACTCGTCCCCGCTGACGGCCGCTTCGGATCGGGGCCGTCGCTGATCCGGCCGGGCGCTGTCGCCGCCCTGGCTGCCGCGGCACCCGGGTACCTGGGCACCAGCCATCGCGGCGAGGGCGCCCGTGGCGTGGTGCGCCGCATCCGCACCGGCCTGGCCTCGCTGTACGGCCTCCCCGACGGGTACGAGGTGGCGCTCGGCAACGGGGGAACCAGCGTGTTCTGGGATGCCGCCACGTTCGGTCTCATCGAGGAGAAGAGCCTCCACTACGTGTGTGGGGCGTTCTCGCAGCGATTCGCCGACCTGGTCGCCGCCGCCCCCCATCTCGCCGAGCCCGCCATCGCCGGCGCCCCGCCGGGAAGCCGGCCCGGTTTCGTGCCACCCGGCGATGCCGATGCGGTCGCCCTCATCCACAACGAGACCTCGACCGGGGTCTGGATACCGGTCGCCCGGCCCGAGAAGGGCCCACTGGTCCTGGTCGATGCGACCTCGGCGGCAGGGGCCATGGAGGTCGACCCGACCGCCTTCGACGCCTACTACTTCTCACCGCAGAAGGCCTTTGGTTCCGAGGGGGGACTGTGGCTGGCGCTGCTCTCGCCCGCCGCGGTGGAGCGGATCGGCCGGATGGCGGCCCGGCGATGGACCCCGGCTTCCCTCGACCTGGCGGTGGCGCTGGAGGAGTCGCGCCGGGGCCAGACCCTCAACACCCCCGCCCTGGCCACCCTGTTCCTGCTGGCGGACCAGATCGAGTGGCTGCTCGCCCATGGAGGACTCCTATGGGCGGCGGAGCGATGCCGCACCTCGTCGGCGATCCTCTACGAATGGGCCGAGCGCACGCCGCGGGCCGCGCCGTTCGTCGCCGACCCCGGCCACCGCAGCCCCACCGTGGTGACCATCGACCTCGTCGGGGTCGATGCCCCGACGGTGTCGGCGGTGCTCGGCGCCAACGGCATCCTCGACACCGGCGGGTACCGGACGATGGGCGGCAACACCCTGCGGTTCGGGGTTTTCCCCAACGTCGATCCCGCCGACGTCGAACGGCTGACCGGGGCCCTCGACTACGTCATCGACCGCCTCTGAACCCACCTTCCTACCCGCGGTAGGCTCGATCTCGAATGACGATCGCCCTCATCGTTGCCGTGGCCGGCCTGGTCGGCATCACCCTGATCGGTGAGCGATCGCACGCAGGGTGGCGGGTCGCTCCCAAGGCGTCGGCATCGGCGGGTGTCATCGCCCTGGCGGTCGCAGCGGGGGCGGCCGACACTTCCTTCGGCCGGTGGGTGATGGTGGCACTGGCGCTGGGATGGGTCGGCGATGTCTCGCTGGCCATCGACCGCAGCGTCTGGTTCACCATCGGATTGGGCGCCTTCCTCCTGTCGCACGTCGCCTACATCGGGGCCTTCGGGGTCATCGGATTGCGGGCGATCGCAGCCGCCGTCACCCTGGGGGCACTGGCGATCGCAGCCGCCGCGGTGGGACGATGGCTGCTCCCCCACGTCCCCAGGGACCTGCGGGTCCCCGTGCTCGCCTACATCGTGGTGATCACCTTCATGGTGGCCGCGGCCGCCGGATCCACCTCCAACGGCGCCCCCTGGCCGGTCCTCCCCGCCGCTCTGCTCTTCTACCTGTCCGACCTCGGGGTGGCGCGCGACCGGTTCGTCGCGCCGGGATTCGCCAACCGGGTGATCGGCCTGCCGATGTACTACGCCGCCCAAGTGCTGTTCGCGCTGTCGGTGGGGATGGTCTGATGGCCGAACTGATCTTGCTGCGCCACGGCAAGTCGGATTGGAGCACCGACCATGGCGACGACGCCGGGCGCCCGCTCTCGGCCCGCGGCCGGCAGGCGGCCATCGTGATGGGCCGGGTGTTGAGCGCGGCAGGCCACGAGCCCGACTTCGTGCTGACCTCACCGGCGGCTCGGGCCTACTCCACCGCCGAGATGGCCGTCTCCGGTGGCGGATGGCAGGCCGCCGTTCACGTCGTCGACGAGTTGTACGGGAGTGGTCCGATGGCAGTGCTGGCCGCCATCCGGAGCGTGCCCGCCCCTTCGAACCGACTGATGGTGGTCGGGCACGAGCCCACCTGGTCCGAGACGGTGCGAATCCTGATCGGAGGCGGCGACGTCCGCATGCCGACCGGGACGGCGGCAGGATTGGAGGTCCTGGTGCACTCGTGGGAGGCGATCGGCCCCGGCACCTGCCGGCTGAGCTGGCTGCTCCCGCCCCGATTGTTCACCGACGGAGACCTCCACCCCCCCGCCTGACCGGCGCCCCGGGCACATGTCACCCTCGTTGGGTACGCTCGCCTGCACGCGGCACCAGGAGGGATGCCATGCCCGAGTTCACCCACTACGCCCCCGGCACGTTCTGCTGGATCGACACCGGCACCACCAACGCCGCCGCCTCGAAGGCGTTCTACACCGCCCTCTTCGGGTGGGAAGCGGCCGACGGCCCGACCCCCGACGGCGGCACCTACACCATGTACACCAAGGACGGCAAGGCGGTCGCCGGCGGGTCCGCCCTCGCAGAGCCACTGAAGGCCATGGGCGTGCCGTCACACTGGCTGTCCTACATCTCGGTCGAGGATGCCGCCGCAACACTCCACAAGGTCTCCGAGGCCGGCGGCACCGCGATGGGTCCTCCGATCCCGATCGGGGAGGCGGGCGTGATGGGGGTGTTCACCGACCCGACCGGGGCGACCTGTGCGGTCTGGCAGCCCGGCGACCACATCGGGGCCGGCCTCGCCAACGAACCCGGCAGCCTCATCTGGAACGAGTTGTTGACCCACGACCCGGGGGCGGCGGCCGCCTTCTACACGGCGGTGTTCGGCTGGGAGCACTCGAAGTCGGAGATGCCGAGCGGCCCCTACCACCTCTTCATGGACGGCGAGGAGTTCCGGGCGGGGATGATGAGCATCACCCCCGAGATGGGCGAGATGCCGCCCAATTGGAGCGTCTACCTGACGGTGGCCGACATCGATGGGTCGGTGGCCGAGGTGGGCAGGCTCGGCGGCAGGGTCGAGGGCGGCATCATGGATGTCCCCGGTGTCGGCCGGATGGCGGTGGCCGCCGACCCGACCGGGGCGTACTTCATGCTCATGGAATCGGCCCCGACCGGTTGACCCGGCGGAGAGGACGATCGGGGGCCGCCTGCGGGCGGACCCCGTTGGCCCTCACAGCCTCCCGATGCGCTCGATGAGGAGGTCGAAGAACTCCCCCGCCATGACGCGGCGGATCACCGTGCAGTTGGCGGGCGCCCGAGTCACCCCCCACCAATCCACCACCGTCATCCCCCTGGTCAGCGGGGACACCGTCTCGATCCGGACGTTGCAGTCCTTGCCCGTGAACAATCCGGGCTGGAGCAGGTAGGCGATCACACATGGGTCGTGGAGCGGGCCGCCCTCCATGCCGTACTTGTCGACGTCCCACCGCTCGTAGAACTCCAGCCAACCCGCCACCGCCTCCCCCACCGCACCCCGGCGGCGGAGGCGGCTCAGATGGTCGGGCAGGATCAGCGCCTGGTGGGTGGCGTCGAGGGGGATCATCGTCAACGGGAGACCCGACCCGAACACGATGTCGGCCGCCTCGGGGTCGACGTAGATGTTGAACTCGGCGGCCGGGGTGACGTTGCCGCCCTCGAAGAAGCCGCCGCCCATCATCACGATCTCCCGAATCCCCGCCGCCGCCCCGGGATGGCGCTCCAGCAGGGTGCCGATGTTGGTGAGCGGCCCCAGCGTGCACAGCGTGATCGACCCCGGTTGGGCCCCGGCCAGGGTCTCGGCGAGGAAGTCGACGGCGTGGGCCTCCTGGAGCGGCATCCGGGGGTCGGGGAGATCGGCCCCGTCGAGGCCGGTGGCCCCGTGGACGTACTCCGCCGTGAACAGGTCGCGCTGCATCGGGCGATCGCACCCGGCGAACACCTTCACCTCGGGGCGCCCTGCCAGTTCGCACGTGACCATGGCGTTGCGACTGGTCAGATCCAGCGGCACGTTGCCGGCCACCGCGGTGATCCCGAGCACCTCCAGTTCCGGCGATGCCAGCGCCAACAGGATGGCAACCGCATCGTCCTGGCCCGGGTCGGTGTCGACGATGACCGGCCGGCCGGTCATGGCGCCGCCAGCCGCTCGACGTCCTCCCTGGTGGGCAGCGCCGCCTGGGCCCCCCACCGCAGGGTGGCGGCCGCTCCGCAGCGGACCGCCCAGCGGACTGCCTCCTCGCGGGTGCTTCCCCGCACCAGCGCATCGGCCACCCCGGCGCAGAAGGCGTCACCCGCTCCGGTCGGGTCGATCGGCTCCACGGGCACCGCCGGCACATGGACCGCCTCGCCGCCCTCCACCAGCAGTGCCCCGTCGGCCCCGAGCGTCACGATGACGGCCCGGGGGCCCTCGATGGTCGATGCCAGACGGGCGGCATCCTCCACCGTGCGCGGCTCCGGGGATCCGGTCAGCACCGCCAACTCGGTCCGGTTGGGGATCAGGACATCTACCCGGGCGAGGACGCGGGTTTCCAGGGCGCGGGCGGGGGCAGGGTTGAGGATCACCGTGCCCCCGCTGAGGGCGGCGGCCTCGGCGACGGTGTCGGTGCGGATCTCCAACTGCAGCAAGGTGACCGTGGCCGCCTCGAGGATTCCGGCGGCGTCCCGCACATCGGAGGGCAGGAGGGCGGCGTTGGCTCCCGGGCTGACCACGATCATGTTCTCGCCGCGCTCGTCGACCGTGATCAATGCGAGGCCGGTAGCCGCCTCTGCCGACTTGCCGACGGCGTCGATGGAGACCCCGGCCTCACGCAGGCTCTGCAGCAGCCTGGCCCCGGCGGCGTCGGCGCCCACCTTCCCGATCATGGCGACGGTGCCGCCGAGGCGGGCGGCCGCCACCGCCTGGTTGGCCCCCTTGCCGCCGGTATCCGAGAAGTGACCCTGGCCGAGGACGGATTCTCCCGGTTGCGGGAGGCGGGCCACCCTCACGGTGGTGTCCAGATTGAGACTCCCTACGACCACGATCTCCGCCGCCACACGCACCTCCGGGCACGACCAGCCTAGAGGCCGAACCGCAGCAGAATACGGGAATGGAACGGGTTCCGGAATCGTTTCATCCACAGATGACGGTTGCCACGATACGCCCCCGCAGCGAGCCGCTTCCCGACGGCCTCACCCTCTACATGGAGGAGATGGGCCGCTACGACCTGCTCACCGCCGACGAGGAAGTCCAACTCGCCCAGGCCATCGAGGCCGGGCGGGAGGCTGCCGTTCGCCTCGACACGGGTGATTTCAAGGGTCAGGTCGAGTCCACCAGGCTCCATCGGGAGGCCCGGGCCGGGACCGCCGCCAAGGATCGGTTCGTCGCCTCCAACCTGCGCCTCGTGGTCGCCAACGCCCGCCGGTTCGCCAACGCCAACGGCCTCGAGATGGGCGATCTCGTCCAGGAGGGCAACCTCGGCCTGATCCGCGCCGTCGAGAAGTTCGACTGGCGCAAGGGCTTCAAGTTCTCCACCTATGCCACCTGGTGGATCCGCCAGGCCCTGCAGCGTGCCGTGGCCGAGAAGAGCCGCGTGGTCCGAATCCCGGTGCACCTCCACGAGACGCTGGGAACCATCCGCTCGGCATCCTCCACTCTGAGGGGCATCCTCGGCCGCGAGCCGAGTCCCATGGAGATCTCGGAGGAGACCGGCGTCGACCTCGTCCAGGTGGAACGTGCCCTGGCGGTGGCCAGCGAGGTCTCCATCGAGCAACCCGTCGGTGAGGACGGGGCCGAGCTGGCCGACTTCATCGCCGACTCGGATGCCGACGACATCGGCCTCGCCGCCGAGCGCGAAGAGGTGGCCCGCGAGCTCCGCAGCGCCATCTCCCGCCTCGACGACCGGGAGCGC
>JAHJML010000246.1 GCA_018821365.1 Actinomycetota bacterium
GAGAAAAGATATATGACAGATTTAAGGAAGAAAATGAAGAATGGTTGGCAGAAAATTATGGGCTTAAGTTTTCAGAAAATGCAAAGAAACATATGGATATTGAAGGTGAAAGCAAATTAAAAAAGATATTTGAGTGGATACTTAACGGATGGCTTGGAAACTTAATTGAAAAATTACTTAAGAAAACATTTAAGAAAAAAACTCTTCATAAAATGAAGCATCTCGGTCCGGAAGCAAATGTAATTGTGAATGACGACATGCTAAAATTCCACAATCACGATAAGAGGAAGGAATATTATGATAAATGGAGCAAGCATTTCTGATTTGTGATTTGAGATTTCGGATTCGATTTTACATGTTAGATTCTAAAATCTGGAATGGGATTCAGAAATCCAAAATCCAAAATCAGAAATCTATTTAGCCTTCGGCTTTAATACAATATGCCCCTTACCAATTTTCTGTCTAATCTCAGCCAGACGAAGCTTATTTAAATTATTTAATACCTTAGCATAATCCTGATCGCTCTTAAATTTACCCCTACTTTCATCCGCAACTTCCTGAACCAATTGAAGTCCTGTTTCCTCTTCAAGACCATAAAGTTGTTTATTTATATCATGAATATGAGATGCCCCAAGATAAGGTTTTAGAATTACGTAATCAGCGCCTTTGTTGAATAAAGCTAATCCTTCACGACCTGTATCCGCAGTAACTATTACAATTGGTCTTTTATTGTGCGGTATTTTTTCTATATGCTTTATTAAAAAGAAATTATCTTCCGGACTTGGAAGTGTACTTATGATAATTTCCGCATCTTCCAGATCCAGCTCATTTACAAGTTCGGCATCTTCAATATCACCAAAAATACAAGTAACTCCTTTTTTAATTAAATCTTTAATAACACTATTATCGTGATCTATAACCAAATATTCATCCTTAAATTCCTTAACCTGATCAAGTATCTGTTGACCCATACCACCACATCCAAGAAGGATTATATGATTTTGCATGCCGAACTTTTTTGTGGATAATTTGGTTTTAACGTTTTTAAACTCAAAAATATTAAGTAAGGGTTTAAGAAAATTATAAAGCTGATTATTGTAAACCATCATATAAGAAGAAATTGTCATGGTTAAAAGACCGATTATAGTAATCATAGAAACCACCTGCACATCAAGATGCCTAAGATTAAGTCCCATAGCTGCTACAATCAACGAAAATTCACTAATATTCGCGACAGAAAGACCCGTAAAAAATGAAGTTCGCTTATCATACCCCAATGCACCCATAATAACCATTACAATAATTGGGTTACCGATAAGTACAAATAATGACAAAGCAACAAATTTAGCAACCAAAGGCCCCATGGAAGAAAATACCAGACCTGCCCCAAGTCCTACAAAAAATATGGTGATGAAAAAATCACGCAGAATTTTTGCCTTGGCGTTTATTTCAAATGTATAGGGAAGACTCGCCAAGCTCACACCGGCAATAAAGGCACCAATTTCTACATTGAATCCGATTTTTTCCGACAAAAGTGCAACGAGAAATGCCCAAGCCAGACTAAATAATATCAGTAATTCATGAGAAGTGGCAATTTTATTATAAACATAAGAAAGTAAGCGACGAGCAACAATAATAGCCAAAGTAAAAAGTATTGTTCCTTTTGCTAGAACCAAACCAAAATGTACAAAATCAAAAGAAAATGAACCAACCTTAAAACCAGTTAAAGCAAGTAATGCCAAGATAGCAATTATATCCTGCACAAGCAGAACACCAATTGCCACTTGACCATACAAAGCGTTATTATCACGTTTATCGTAAATAATTTTAATAGCAATAACTGTACTTGAAAATGTAAGTGCAATTGCCAAATAGATTGCTTGAACAAAAGGGAAGCCAAAAGCATAAGCTATTCCATAACCTATTCCCCCCGTAAAAAGCACCTGACCAACACCAGTTGCAAGTGCCACCAATCCCAAATTTTTTAAGCGCTCTGGATTCATTTCCAGACCTACTAAAAATAACATTAGCATTATTCCAATCTGAGCGATGATATGAATAGTTTCAATATCGTGTACTAGACCAAAACCAAAAGGACCAATAAGTATACCGGCGGCAATATAAGCAAGTATTAATGGTTGTCTTAAATAATAACTAACAGCTCCAACAAGTGCGGCAGAAATTATTACAAGACCTAATTCAAAGAAAAGTGATTCCATGTTTGCGTAATGCGTTTTGCGTAATGCGTTTTGCGCACATCACAATACGCAC
>JAHJML010000270.1 GCA_018821365.1 Actinomycetota bacterium
GGGAGACACGAGATCTCCCTGATCGACGCTCGTCGCCGGCAGGCCGGTGACCGCGCAGGACGCGGTGACGCTGAGCCCGAGCTGCGCCACGCCCGGTACCCGTTCCTGCTTTGCGCGCGCCACGTCCACCTGGAGGACGCGAAGCGCCCAGGCGAGCGGCCGCTCCTCGTACGGCCGGTGCACCACCACCACGTCCAGGGCGGGTGCCGTCTCGTGCAGCCAGCGAGAGTAGCGTGCAGCCCAGCTTCGTGCGTGGTCGAGCGTGGCGAACTCGATGATGGCGTTGCCGCCCGCGGCGAGCAGCACGGACGACGGGCGGTCGCCGGTCCACTGCTGGAGCTGTTCGCGCCGGGTCACGTAGTCCACCATCCACGAGGCTGCGAGCACGTCCCGGAGGCGGTTCGACCCGAAGACGTAGCGTTGGATGCCGAGGACGTCGACTGCGGTGAGAACGGGCATCGTCAGCTCTCCATCCAGGCTTGCAGCGCGTGCGGGTTCGGCTGCCGGCCATCGCAGTCGGACCACGCTCTGAGGTCGGACAGGCCGAACACCTGCGTGGTGTTGGTCGCGCCCCAGAGGTCATCGATGTCCTGTTGGAGCGCCCCCGCGGTCCCCTCGTCGGCGAGGCAGATCAGCGCGGCGCGGGCAAGGTCGCCGCCGAGCTGGCGCGACCGCACCGCGACCTCGAAGAGCTTCGACTTGCACAGGGCCTTGGTCGTGTCGGTAGTGCACGAGATGAAGTACGACCGGTGGCCGCGAATCGCTGCCACGTCCACCTCGAGGTTGGCGCGCACGTCCCCACGAAACGCGTTGACGCCGACGACAACCGCCGGAGGTGGCGCCAGTGAGAGACCGCGAATCTGCGCGCCGATCCATTCCTCGAGCCACTCGCCACCGAGGAACTTGTACCAGCCCTCGAAGACCTTGCGGCCCATCTGCCCGGACTCCGGGAGCGCCTGGATGCTCAGCTCGAGTCCATGTTCACCGGGGCAGAACGGCGTCGAGGCCGCTGCGGAGGGTTTCTTCAGATCGGCAAGGCGCCGTCGTTCTTCGTAGAGCCTCGTCGCCAGGTCCGGATCACGAAGCACTGCGCAGAGAATCGCTCGGGCGTCGTTCTCCTTAGGCGCGCCGTCCAGGGCGGTGCGGGGCTTGTGCTGGATGCCGTGCAGCGCGAGGACGGTTCGCAGGTCCAGCGCAGGGCCGCCGACGTCTGCCAGGCTCGTGGAGCGGCCATCGTCGTAGCGGAGTCTCGGCGCGGCATCCTTGCCGCCCTCGTCCAGGTACGTGGAGCGAGCCGGTTCCCCGCCGCTCTCGGCGAAGGCCATTCGTGCGTGGGCCGCCATGACCTTGGTGCCGCCGGTGTAATTCAGCCAGAGCGCACCGTCCCGGTCATCGACCCGCGCGCCCTGCCCCAGGAGCCGGTCCATGACGCGCCGAACGGTCGTCGCACATGTCGCGTCCTCGACGAAGGGGTCGGGTTCGACGAAGGGGTTCGTATCGCTCAAGGCCCGTCGCAGCTCACTCTTCAGCCGGTCCTTCGCGACCTCTGTCTCCCTCGTGTAGACGAGGGCGATCTCGGCGGGCTGAAGCGCAAGCGCGCTCAGGTAGTTCGGGAGAGGATTCGAGCCGACCAGCAGGATCAGGCGCCCCGGCCTGTCGGAGATCGTGGTCATGGCCTCCTCCTCGACCCGCACGCTGCCGCGGGCAGTGGTCCCCGACGCTGCGGCCAAGTGCCCCTTGTCCATCGCAGGTACTCGGCGTCGTGGTGGTAGGGCTTGGCTGTCATCCTCGATCCGATTGCGGGCGGGGAGCGTTGACGGCTCGCCGCCTCCGGTGTACCTCTTTGCCGCTCTTGTACCTGGGCCACATCCGGAGGTCAATGGTGCCCGACCGCGACCGTGCCGACGCAAGGAAGATCCACATTCGGCTGCTCCCGGACCTGCACCGGCGGCTGCGGATCCGCTGTGCCGAGCTGGACGTGACGATCCAGGACTTCGTAGTGGGCCTGCTGGAGCGCGAGCTTGGCGGAGGCGGCCGTCGCTCGCTTTGCTCGCTCCGGCCGCAGGGGTCAAGTCTCATCTTACTAACATTTGCGCCACGACACTGAACAGAAACATTGATCACCGGACGAGACTGGGAGGCCGGGCCCGTCGTTCGCGTTGGCTGGGAGTTTCTTCGAGGCACGGAGGCCCCCGCCGGGCGATCTGTGGTCGAGGTTGTGATGTCGACAAGCCCAAAGTTGAGCCCGGCGCAAGTTCTGGAGCGAAGCGGAAGCTTGTACAGAA
>JAHJML010000036.1 GCA_018821365.1 Actinomycetota bacterium
ACGGCTCCGCAGCCGGGGGTCGATGCTCGGGTCGCCGATCAGGAGCCGCCGGGCGAACTCGTACACCAGGGCGGTCTTGCCGGTGCCGGGCTGGCCGGTGACGATCAGGTTGCGGCGCTTCATCTTCAACAGGGTCTTCTGGAGCCGGCACATCTCGGTGTCCATCTCGACCACGCTCTTGTGGGGCGGCGTGCCCTCGGTGAGCATCCGCCCAAACGACGACAAGGCCTCCAGCACCTCGGCCCGCTCCGGCGATGCCCGCCAGCCGGTCTCTGCCATCACGGGAGCATCCCCGCTCGGGAGGGCGTTGCCCTTGACGATGTCCTTGACCCGCTCGAAGTCGCCGATCGGCATGCCGGCGCCGATGAGGTAGCTGCGGCCGGAGTCACTCTCCACCACCGCCGCCATCAATTCGTCGAGCGTCACGAAGTCGTCGCGGGAGAGGAACTCGAACACCGGCCGGAGGTCGGCGGCCACCGTCACGGCTTCGGGAACCGCCCGGCGCCGCGTCTTGGGCTCCGGGAGGTAGGCGGCCAGTTCGGGCAGCCCGTCGGACATCTCGCCGATGGCATAGGCGGCGGCCATCAGCAGCCCGGCAGTCAGTTCCCCGTCGTCGCCGACCACCCGCTTGGCGAGGTCCAGAGCCTGCTGAGCTTCGGGGGAGAAGAAGTCGAGCGCCATGGATGCCCCCTCAGACCTTTCCGAATCCGTCGTCTTCGTCGTCGTCCTTGGGCGACTTCATCTTGTCGAGCAGGCCCCTCAGTTTGGACGGCAGGGTGTCGGCCGCCACCGACTCCGGCGTGATCTCGCCGGGGTCCTCGCCCGATTCGATCGTTTGGGTCAGCCTCTTGTAGTTGAGATCGATGGAGGGCAGTAGCGACTTGAACAGCGCGCTGAACTGCTTCTGGGTGAGATCCCCGTCCTCCAGCCACACGTCGGCGTAGGCGGCGATCTCCCCGTCGGAGGGGTCCCACCCGAACTTGGTCATCCGCAACTGGTAGTTGAGGTGCCCCAGCACCGCCAGGACCTTGCCGATGTGCGGGTGATCGGCGGGGCAGTGCAGGTAGCCGACCGTGCGCACCTGCAGGAACCGGCCGTCCAGTTCGAGGGGGACGACCGCCTGGTAGTGGCCGTGGAGGCCCCCGAAGCCCATCATCACCATGGGGCGATCCGGTGCCAGGAAGTACTTGAGGCCCTCGCCTTCACAGAGTGCCCTGAGTCGCTCGATGTTCATGGCCATGACCGTCTCCTTCCGCCCCGGCTGCGACTGCGCCCCGGCATCAACCCATCGGTGTCCGATACCCCGCTGCATACGCATCGGGGACGATCTGCTCCTCGACCGGTGCCGTCCCGGCCGGCCGCCGGTTGGCCATGAGAGTCCAATCGGCGTACGCCGAAACCAGGTAGGCCCGGTTGTCGACCTTGATCGAGGGCCCCGGGGCCGGTACCGACTCCCAGAACGCGGCAGCCGGGCTCGCTTCGTGCTTCTGTTCCATTCGTGCCTCCTCGGTGATCATGGGTGGGATCGGGACCATTGCACTAGGGGAGAACGGCCCTCACTTGCCACGAATCCTCACCAACTGGTAACCGGCCCGGTTCAGCAGGCGGGGCACCGCCCGGACCGCCGCCCGATCGAGTTCTCGGATGTCCTCGGTGAGGTCGTCCCACGGGACCAGGTACGGGGTGATCTTGCGGACCGGGTCCTTGTGATCCCCCTGGCGCCACTTGGCGGCGAGCCGCTCCTCCACCCAGCGTTCGTGCTCGAGGATCGCCAATTGCTCGATCTCGTCCTCGGTGAGGGTCGCCGGGGGTGCATCCCAATCGACCAGCGGCGCCAGCCCGCACCCGATCGCCTGGAGCTTGGCTCCCAGATGGGCCGCCTGAGCCCGGCTGGACTCCCGAAACACCTCCTGCAGATCTCGCCAATCCACCAGCGCCGGATCATCCGGATCGGGATAGTCCGCCATCCGCCCGGCGACGTAGGCAGCGTGCGCCTCCCTGGCCAGGCGCTCCCCGAGGCCGGCCAGCAACAGATCGGCGTCCAGCAACCGGCTCGGGATCAGGAACGGGTGGATCATGCGGCCGGAACCGGCATCGGTGGCGAGCATCGAGGACATCCCGG
Source organism: Actinomycetota bacterium (assembly GCA_018821365.1). Lineage (GTDB taxonomy): Bacteria > Actinomycetota > Acidimicrobiia > Spongiisociales > UBA11373 > JAHJML01. Next base: position 2,123 of record JAHJML010000036.1, read on the forward strand.
CCCACTGCCCGAGGCTCACCACCACCGGCGTGTCACCGAGCCGATCGGCCACCTCCAGGGCGGTGGCGATCGCAGTGGTGTCCTGATCGAGGCACACGAACACCACGCCGCAGCCGGCCAGCCGATCGATGGCCGCCCGATCCAGCGACTCGACCCGCCCCGGCACCTCCTCTATCGAGGCACCCATCCGGAGCTGCGGGAACCGCGACTCCAGCCGGTTCATGAGATCCCCGCAGGCGGTCATGACGACCTCGACGGGGGAGAGGCCATGGAGGCGGCGCAACCGGGCCGCCTCCGACACCACCGCGGCGGCGACGTCGTTGCCGCCCACCACCCCGATGATGGCCGGCCCGGCATCGGTGAGGAATCCGGCGTGCTCGTCCAACATGATGGCGGCGGCCTCCTCGGCCACGTTGAAGAACTCGAGACGGAACCCGGCAGTGTGATGCCTGCTCAACACCTCGGTGCGGAGCATCCGGCACAGCTGCGGGTCGCGAATGTGGGTCAGGCACACCACCGGTTCGCCGCCCTCGGCCCCGACGACCCCGCCCATCGCCAGGGCGATCTCGGCATTGACCTCGTCGTCGCCGGCGAGAACGACCACATGGGAGGCCCGCTGGGCCCGCGCCTCACGGAGGACCTCCGGGTTGCGGGCATCCCCGACCACCACCGGCACCCGCGATCGCCGCACCGACGCGACCGCCTCGTCGTCGAGATCGATCGACACCACCACCACCCGGCGGTCCGCCGCCGACAACCGCTCCACCAGTTCCAGTCCCAACCAGCCCAGGCCGACCACCACCACGTGGCGCCGTCGCAGCCGGAGGCGCCACTGTTCGATCTGGGTGCGGAAGACCTGCAGCAGCGCCCGGCCCAGGGCGTAGGCGGTGGTGGCCGGCGCCAGCAGCCTGCCGATCTCCAATGACATCGGCGGAGACGGCCCGGCGGCGCTGCCGGATTCCACGGTGAACAACTGCAGCGACAGGTAGGCCAGGTCCGTGACCGACCGCTCGCCGCCGAGCCGGGCCCGGAACCCGAGGTAGCCGAGCACGAAGGCGGTGATCGCCAGCACCGTCACCAGGGGCCAGCCGGCCAGGCGTCGGGCGATGCTCCCCCCACCCGGCCGTGCCGACACCCGTCACCTCCCGTCGCCTTCTGTCAGGCTAGAGGTCTCAGAGAGGGTCGATCGGCTCTGGGCGGCCTTCTCCGACTGCGGGACGATGGTGCCATGACGAGTGGAGGAGACATGAGCGATCCCTGTAGCGGCGTCTGGCTGGAGGGACAGGTGACCGAGTACGCCCGGGTCTACCCGGTCTACCAGCGCTACGGAGAGGTTCTCGCCGGGATCCTCGGGGCGGCCGCCCGCACCCACGCACCGCTCTCCATCATCCAGACCCGCGCCAAGAAGGTCCCCTCCTTCGCCGAGAAGTGCCTCCGCAAGTGCTCCAAGTACGTGATGCCCGCCCACCAGCTCACCGACCTGTGCGGGGCCCGGCTCATCGCCCGCACCGCCTCGGAGGTGAGGGCCGTCAGCCGGTTCCTCGAATCCCATCTCGACATCGACTGGGAGAACAGCGACGACGTGTCCGAACGCCTCTCATGGTCCGAGTTCGGGTACCGCTCCATCCACTACGTCGTGTCGCTGCGGCGCACCGACGACCTGCTGC
>JAHJML010000037.1 GCA_018821365.1 Actinomycetota bacterium
ACCGCCTGGCCCTCCCCACCGCTCGCCTGGAGCCGCACCTTGGGCTGGGCCGCGGTGGGTTGCTCGACCATCTGGGCGTGGAACAAGTACCGCACCGAGTCGTGCTTGATGCCGAAGACCATCTCGGCGAACATGTCGTAGCCCTCGCGCTGGTACTCCACCAGCGGATCCTTCTGGCCCATCGCTCGCAACCCGATGCCGGCCCGCAAGTAGTCCATCTCGGCGAGGTGCTCCCGCCACTTGGTGTCCACGATCGACAGGACCACGGTCCGCTCCAACCGGCGCAGCAGCTCCGTGCCGAACTCGCTACCGCGGCGGGTGTAGGCCTCCTGGGCGTCCTGCGAGAAGGCCTCGACCATGTCGGACACCATCGGCTCGTCATCCACCAGATCGGCCTTGCGGAGGCCGATGCTGTAGATGAGGTTCATTCGCTGCAGCAGTTCGTCCCACGGCCAGTCGGAGGGCGCCGATTCGTCGGAGATGCTCGATTCGACCTGCTCGGCAACCACCTCGTCGATCCACTCCCTGACCAGGGTCTCGGTGTCCTGGCCGGTGAGGATCTTGCTGCGCCACTCGTAGATGACCTGGCGCTGCCGGTTCATCACCTCGTCGTACTTGAGGACGTTCTTGCGGATCTCGAAGTGCTGGGACTCGACCTGCCGCTGCGCCCGCTCGATGGAGTTGGAGACCATCTTGGCCTCGATGGGGACGTCCTCGGGGATCTTGAAGCGCCGCATGATCGACTCGACGCGCTCACTGGCGAAGCGGCGCATCAGGTCGTCCTGGAGCGACAGGTAGAAGCGCGATTCGCCCGGATCGCCCTGGCGCCCCGACCGGCCCCGCAACTGGTTGTCGATGCGCCGCGACTCGTGACGCTCGGTGCCGAGCACGTAGAGGCCGCCCTCTGCGATCACCCTTTCCTTCTCGAGGGCCGCCTGGCCCTTCAGTTGTTCGAAGGCCGCCCGCAGTTGCTCCGGGTAGGCGGGATCCTCCTCGTCGAGCGCCCGCTTCATCATCTCGACCTTGGCCATCTCCTCGGGATTGCCGCCCAATTGGATGTCGACCCCCCGCCCGGCCATGTTGGTGGCGACGGTGACGGCGCCCAACCGCCCGGCCTGGGCGATGATGGCGGCCTCCCGTTCGTGGTTCTTGGCGTTGAGCACCTCATGGACGATGCCGCGCCGCTTCAGGTAGCCGGAGAGACGCTCCGACTTCTCGATCGAGACGGTGCCGACCAGCACCGGCTGTCCCCGGCCGTTGCGCTCGACGATGTCCTCGACGAGCGCATTGAACTTGGCGTCCTCGGTCATGTAGACCAGATCGGCCTGATCGAGGCGGACCAGCGGACGGTTGGAGGGCACCTCGACCACCGCCAGGCCGTAGATCTCGTGGAACTCGCCCTCTTCGGTCTTGGCGGTCCCGGTCATCCCGCCGATCTTCTCGTACATGCGGAAGTAGTTCTGGAGGGTGATGGTGGCCAGCGTCTGGTTCTCGTCCTTGATCCGGACGCCCTCTTTGGCCTCGATCGCCTGGTGGAGGCCCTCCGAGTAGCGGCGGCCCTCCAGGATGCGCCCGGTGAACTCGTCGACGATCTTGACCTCGCCGTTGGAGACCACGTAGTCGACATCCAGCAGGTAGAGCTCGCGGGCCTTGAGGGCCACATCGAGATGGTGGACCAGGTCGACGTTGGTGTGGTCGTACATGTTCTCGACGCCGAGCATCTGCTCGACCCGGGACACGCCCTCCTCGGTGGCGATCACCTGGCGCTTGCCCTCGTCGACCTCGTAGTCACGGTCCCGCTGCAGCCGCATCACCAGCCGGGCGAAGTCCCGGTACCACTTGGCGACGTCGGCGACCCGGCCGCTGATGATGAGCGGGGTGCGGGCCTCGTCGACCAGGATCGAGTCGACCTCGTCGACGATGACGAAGTGGTGGCCTCGCTGCACCATGTGCTCGGGCGCCATCGCCATGTTGTCGCGCAGGTAGTCGAACCCGAACTCGTTGTTGGTGCCGTAGGTGATGTCGGCGGCGTAGGCGGGCCGCCGCTCGTCGGGGGACATCGACGCCTGGATCAGGCCCACCGACAGGCCGAGGAAGCGGTGGACGCCTCCCATCCATTGGGCGTCACGGCGGGCCAGGTAGTCGTTGACCGTCACCACGTGGACGCCCTTGCCGGTCAAGGCGTTGAGGTAGACCGGCATGGTCGACACCAGGGTCTTGCCCTCACCGGTCTTCATCTCGGAGATCATGTGGCGGTGGAGGGCGCCGGCGCCGACCACCTGGACGTCGAAGTGGCGTTGCCCGAGGACCCGCCGGGCGGCCTCCCTGACCAGGGCATATGCCTCGGCCTCGATGTCGTCGAGCGTCTCGCCCTCGTCGAGCCTGCGGCGGAACTCGTCGGTCCTGGCCCGCATCTGATCGTCGCTGAGCGACTCCATCTCGGGCTCGAAGGCATTGACACGCTCGGTGAGAGCCCAGAGGCGCTTCAGGATCTTGCCCTCACCGGCGGAGAGCAGCTTCTTCAGGAGGGGCATAGATCGATCATGATATCGATGCGGGGGACAAGCAAGAGACCACCGTGCCGGCAGCCGCTCAGCCCTCGACGGCCTCCAGCAGTTCGGCGGGGTCGATGCCGGCGTCTTCGGGGAGCACCACGCCCACCATCTTCTGGTTGTCGAGATCGACCGGCTGCGGCTCGGCCAGCGTACGGCCCTCCCGATCCCGCACGATCAGCCCGCTCGGAGGTGCGCCCTGCCCGCCACCGGTCACGACCACCACTTCACCGCTCTCGATGCGGAACATCGACCCCGGCGGGTACTCCCCCATCAGGTGGAGGAACGCCGTCACCACGGCCGGGTCGAAGGCCGTTCCGGTGCCTTCCCCGAGGATGCGCATGGCTTCGAGGGGAGTCCTGGCGGGGCGATGGGGGCGCCGACTGGTGATGGCGTCGTAGGCGTCGGCGATGGCGACGATCCGGCTGAACGGGTGAGGCGTCCTCCCCATCAGGTCGGGGTAGCCGTCTCCGTCCATCCTGGCGTGATGCTCCAGGGCGATGGCAGCTGCGATCTCCTGTCCCGGCCCGGAGGCGGCCAGGATCGCCTGGGCGCCTTCCTGAGGATGGAGCCGCACCTGCGCCCAGTCCTCGCTGGTGAGGCTGCCCTTCTTGGAGAGGGCCGCCTCGCCCAGCAACACCCGTCCCAGGTCGTGCAGCAACGCCCCGGCCGCCAGATGCCGGAGATCGTCGTCGCCGAGACCGATGCCGTTGCCGATCGTCATCGACAGCAGGCACACGTTGACCGAGTGGTAGTAGGTGGTCTCGTCGTAGTTGCGGACCGTCGCCATCATCAACGACGATGCCGCCGAGGAGCCGATGAACCCCTCGACGATCCCAATCACCTGCCCCATGTCGAGCCGCCCGCCGGCGCCGAGGTCGCGGAGCGTGTCGAGTGAGGCCGAGTAGGTCTTGCGCAGACCCGATACCGGCGATCGATCCAGATCCGATTCGGCGATGGGGCGCTCGTTGAGGCGCACCGTGCCCCCCACCGGCAGGTCGCCGGACGTACCGGAGATCACTCCGGCCAGATCGGCGAGATCGCCGGGGTGAGCGTCCCGGGTCACGGTGACCGAATCGATCCCCATCCGGCTCATCCCTCCGATCATCCCGTTGAACTCGACCGTGGCGTGGGGAAGCATCTTCGGGCCGAAGTAGAGGGCGCCGTCGGAGAGGGTCAGGACGACCTCCGGGCCGGCCGTGGTCAGGACCTGCGCCGCCTGGGCGAGGGCCACCAGGGCGTCCCGAGCCGGCTGTGAAGCCGGTCCGTGGCTCTTGAGACGCTCTCCGGCGCTCTGCAGCGCCTGCAGGAAGGACCGGACGGGGAGTTCGCTCACGACGCCCTCCTCTCCAGTTGGTGCTTGGCGGCCACCCGGATGGCCTTGGGCGCCCCACCGCGGCCCCGCCGAGCGACGATCTGCTCCAGCGCCTCCCGGGCGGCCTCGTCCTTGCGCTCCCCGATCACCTCGACCAATCGCTCGGCCTCCGGCCCGCTGATCTTGCCGGTGACGACGACGGTGCTGAGCCGGGTGACCACGTCGGGACTGGGGCAGGCTCGCAGCAGCGACACCGCCACCTGGCGGACCCTGCCGTCCGGATCGGAGAGGGCCGTGATCAGGTCGCCGACCGATGCCTCGGAGTCCACCGTGGCGAGTCCGCGAGCGGCCTCGACCCTGACCCTGGCATCCTCGTGCGAGAGCAGGTTCCTGAGCACCGGGATGGTGGCGAGCCTCCCGGAGTGGCCGAGGGCGATCGCCACGTTGCGGACGATGAACCAGCGGTGATCGCCGATGTGAGGGGCCAGCAGCCGCGAGTCGGAACGCCCGATCATCGTGAGGACCTCGACCATGTACCTCCGGTTGACGGGCGGGTCGTCGAGGGCCATCAGGTCGATCATCCGCCCGACGATGGGATCGCCCCACTCGGCGAACAACCCGGCCGCGTCGGCGACGCTGTCGGTGTGGACCAGCCAGACCAGCAGATCGTCGATGAGGGCGGGACGGGAAAGGGCGGCGATCGAGGCCCCGACGGCCTCGGCGTGCTCGGGAGGGATGGCGGTGTCGGCAGTGACGCCGCGCAGCCAGGCCTCGGCGGCATGGAGATCTCGGCTCCGGATGGCGGTGGAGACCTTCGACTCCCAGATCCGCAGCACCCGGCGGACTCGATTGGGACGGTCCTCGATGCGCAGGAGGTCCCGGAGCACCTGGACGCCGACGGCGAGGTGATCGGAGGGATCGGGGGCCCGGGATGCCGCCGGGCCGGGAAGGGGGTCGGCGTCGTCGGCGCCCGGGCGGCCGCTCAGCCCCTCCTCGAACGCCTCGATGGCTGCATCGGTGTCGAACTCGGTGCTTCGATCAGTGGAGGAGGCCATCTCACAGGTCGATCAGGTTCTCGCGGATGGCATACAGCACCGCTTCGTTGCGGCTGTGCAGCCCGAGCTTGTCCAGGATGTTGCGGATGTGGTTCTTGACGGTGTTCTCCGAGATAAACAGGTCCCGGCCGATCTGCCGGGAGGTCATCCCCCTGGCGACGTACTGGAGCACCTCGATCTCCCTGCCGGTGAGGGTGGGAGGACGAGGAGCGATGAAGTCCTGGTGGCGCAGCAACTGGACCAGGACATCGAGGAGTTTGCCGGCCATGCGGGTGGAGATCACCGCCCCGCCGCCGACCACCTCCGTGATCGACTTGGCCAGATCCTCGAACGGAGTGTCCTTGATCAGGTAGCCGCGGGCTCCGGCCCGGATGCCGGTCAGCAGGTCCTCCTCGGACTCACTGGCGGTCAGGAGGAGCACCTTGCTGCCCGGGGCGACGGCCGTGATCTTCTCGACGACCTCCAAGCCGGACAGACCGGGCATCAGGATGTCGAGGACCACCACATCCGGTTGGAGGATCTCGGAAGCCGTGACGGCCTCCTCGGCATTCTTGGCCTCACCGCACACATCGAAGCCGGCCTGAGAGAGGGCGGCGCGCAAGCCCCTGCGGAAGAGGTCGACATCGTCTACGACCAGGACTCTGGTGTGGGTCACTGTGGTTCTATCAGCCCCAGCGAACCGTCACGGCGACGGTAGAGGACGCTGTATCGGTCGGTCTGCCCGTTCAAGAACAGGAAGAATCCATGACCGAGCAGGTCCATCTGCAGGGCTGCCTCCTCTGGCGTCATCGGCTTCACGGCGAATCGCTTCACCCGGTCGATCCGGATGTCGTCTGCCGCTCCGAGGTCTTCTTCGACGCCGGGGGATGCAGCATTGAGTTGTTTGTCCGAGTGCTTCCGGGACCGCCCGATCAGCCGTTCCTTGAGCCGGCGCAACTGCCGCTCGAACTTCTCGAGGGCGACATCGAGCGCAGCACGCTCGTCGAGTCCCGCCGATTCGACCCTCACGGTCTGGCCGGCGGCGACCGCCGTGATCTCCACCCGGTAGCGCTCGGCGATGCGGGGATTGGCCTCCTCGCTGAACTCGACATCGGCGGTGCGGGCGTCGTCGAACATACGGGTGGCGTGCGTCACCTTCTCCTCGGCGAGCGCCTTCAGATCGTCGCTCAGATCGAAGTGGGTGCCGTGAACTCGAACCTCCACGCGAATCTCCTTTCCCGGGATCCGGCGCGCGCCGAATCCTCAAGGCGGGGTGGCAGGGTTGTCGAGCGGTCGGGGAGTCGTTGCTGCGGCCTCGGGGACACGCTGCTCCTCTGCTCGATCGGGCCCGGGAGGGCCTCCTCTGTGATCCTACCGCCCCCGACCCCGCTCCGCTGGGCCGGTCGCCGTGATCGCCAATCGAACGCCGGGGAGCACGGCGGCCGCCGCACAGAGGGTGGCCCCGGTCGTCAGCACGTCGTGTCCGGGAGTTGCACTGGCGGATTCGCCTGAATCCGTAGTTGCCGGTATCTCCAGGACCGCCTTGATCTCAACGGTTTCCTCTCCTACCACCATGACATGGATGTCCAGCAGGTGTACGAGCGCCTTCAGTTCCGCAGGGGACATCTGATCCAACTGGCCGACCCGCGTTTGGGCGAACCTGCATAGTTCGTCGAGATTCTCGGTAGCGCGCATACGTGCTTGCTTCTC
>JAHJML010000309.1 GCA_018821365.1 Actinomycetota bacterium
AGCCATTCTGAGGCCACAGGCTATGACAAGTACGTCAACTACAAGACGTTTGGCATTGCCGCAGGCGCTTTCATCGTTCTGCTGCTGATACCACTTCCCGATAGCATGCTGGATGTGGGGGTGGAGTACTCGGCCGGCGAGGAATATGTCCTGGAGATGCTCTCGCAGGAGCTCTTCTCAGAGCCTTACCTCGAGGTGGAACAGTGGCAGGCACAGACTGTCCGCATCCTCGAGGCGAACATGATGCAGGGCGTGCTCGACCAAGAGCAGGTCCTACAGCGTGACCGAAGTGCGGTGAATAGGCTGGGTATTGCCTGCTCGGAGGAACATTTCGGGCAGTACCGTACCTTCGTGGAGTCGCTGGATGCTGAGGTGCTTCGAGGAATCATGGAGCAGGCCTATGCCCTTCGTTACGACGGGCTTACCTACACTGACCTGACCGAGGCAGAGAAGGCCGAGGCCAGCAAAGCTGCCCGGAACATCAAGATCTGTTTGGCGATGGTGGCCTTCGTGGTCATCTGCTTTTTGACCGAGGCCATCCCCCTGCCGGCGGTTGCCTTCTGCATCGGGTTGATCCTGGTGTTCTCCGGAGTTGTCACCCGCGCCGAGGTGGCCTCGCTGTTCTGGTCCGACGCGGTGTGGTTCATCATGGGCAGCCTGATGTTCGCCGCCGCCTTCGTCAAGACGGGGGTAGACAAGCGGATCTGCCTGTTGCTTTTCCGACATATGGCCCGGCCGAAGGTCAAGTTGATATCCGGCATCATGATCCTGGTCATCGCACCGGCCGCCTCGTTCATCTCCGACCACGCGCTGGCTGCGATGTTTCTGCCCATCGGGATCATCCTCTACACCAACAGCCTCAGCGACAAGATACCGGTCGACAAGGATCTGGCCAAGATCCTGATGCTCACCATCTGCATGGCCTGCAACATCGGCGGGTTCGGCTCCCCTTCGGGCGGTGCGCGCAACGTCATCATGATGACGTATATGGAGGACATGTTCGGCATCACGATGGGGTATGGGCAGTGGATGATCTATGGTTTGCCGTTCGTGCTGGTCATGATGCCAATTTTGTGGGTGCTGTTGAACCTGCTTTTTAAACCGAAGATCACCGATCTCGGCCCGGCCCTTCAGACCCTCAAGCAGGACATCGCTCACATGGGGGGCTGGAATCGCAAACAGATCATCGCCGTGGTCATCTTTCTTGTGATGTTGTTCTTGTGGATCACCGAGAAGAACCTGATCTTTTCGCTCACCGGCATCCGGTTGGGTATCGGTGTCGTGGCAATCGCCGGCGCTGTGGCCTACCTACTGACCGGTATCGTCAACTGGCGAGACTACCAGGAAAAGGTGGACTGGGGGGTGGTGTGGCTCTACGCGGGGGCGATCATCTTCGGCAAGGTGCTGTTCTCATCGGGTGCGGCCTATTGGATGGCGCGTTCGGTCGTGGACGCCGTGGCTGGGGTAGGAATGGACTCGGGCTACGCCCTGCTGGGGCTGGGCAATGCTGTCACCGCCGGCTTGACCAACCTGATGGCAGACGGGCCAGCGGCCGCCGCCGTAGGACCGGTGACTCTCAGCATGGCTGCGGTGTCTAATCCGGGCACCGAGCTGGTCCCGTTCATGGGGCTGGGAACGGCCTGCGCCTCCTCGTTCGCCTACCTGCTGGTCATCGGTACACCGCCAAATGCCATCGTCTACGCCAGTGGGCTTCTCACCCCGAAGGACTTTCTGCGCATCGGGATACCCTGTTTCATCGCCGCCTTCGTCGTGCTGACGCTTCTGAGCATGTTCTATTGGCCGCTCATCGGTTTTCCCGGTCTCGAGCCGTTGTGACACTGGAACTGAGGAAAGGAGGACCTCGTGGAGATAATCAAGCTGCTTCTCGTGGACGATGAGGACGAGTTCCGTGAAGCCACGGCTCAGGTGCTGGAGCGCCGAGGGTTTCAGGTCGCACAGGCTGATAGCGGTGAGAAGGCGCTGCAGGAGATTAGCGCCTCTCTTCCGCAGATCGTCATCCTAGACTTGCGGATGGAGGGGATGGACGGCATCGCCACGCTGCAGGAGATCCGGAAAACGCATCCGAAGTTGCCAGTGATCATCCTGACAGGCCATGGCGCGTTTGAGGACGCGATCGCTGG
>JAHJML010000280.1 GCA_018821365.1 Actinomycetota bacterium
CGGTGGTTCCGATTCGCCGATGATTCTGATCGGCTCCGGTCGAAGGGCTTGTTGCTGTTGAACGGCACGGCTCGCCGGGATCTCGGCACTCGATAGCCCAACAGGGGGGCCTTGTTCGCGTTTTCGCGCCTTTGCGTACTTCCCGAGACTGGCTTGAGGAATAGATGGAAGGCTCTCGGGGGTGTCTGCCAGCGCAATTGGTTCCTGGATAGCCTCCATTTGTTGAGGATGAGTCGGAATACGCTTTCGGGTCGGTTTTTCCTCTGGAGCCGGTTCGTCCGGTTCAATGAGCCGCTGACGCGCCTGCTCCACCGCTGATTGACGGAGTGACGCCCTATCAGTAACCGTTGGTTGATCTGCCGAAGGTTGAGCAGCCCGCCGCAAGGCGAGCTCCCGGCGCCTTCTTTCATCGGCATACTTTTGGCGTGCCTCGAGGAGACCAGCTTGTGCTTTTGCCAAGGCTTCCTCTTCGAAGTCTCGGCCTTGTTCCATTTCATCAGCGGTTTCAGCGTCAAGCTCGTCTTCGAGCAGGCGGTCCTCAACGGCTTGCTCTAGTTGGCCCCAAACGTCGTCCTCGATTTCCTCTTGTCGCTGAGCCGCAAGGGCTCTTTCTTCAGCTTCCCTGATTTCCTGCCGCCGAAGCGCCTCGAGCTCCTTCATTTGTTGTGCGTCAGCTTCTCGAGAGAGGGTCGTTTCAAACTCTTGTTTTTGCGCAGCATCGATTTCTCGCTGCAACAGAGCCCGTTCTTCTTCGATTTCTCGCTGAAACCTAAGCCGTTCTTCTTCAAGTTGACGTCTTTTCCCCTGCAACTCTCGCAGCTGTCTCCTCTCCTGCTCATATTGGTTTCGCAGGCTCTCAACTTGATCTCGTTCGGCACGCAGCTGTTTGAGCTCGGGAAAAGCCGCCTCCATGTCCGAAGGCGCTACGCTCAGTTTGGGTTTTTCGGTCTCTCGGAGAGTTGGTGCGGGCATGAGGGAATCGTGAGGGAACACACCGGGAATCGTATCCTCAGCAACAAATCCGTGAACCTTCGAGGGCAACCCGCTAAGGTCTGGGGCCAACCTGCCCATTTTGGTGTCGAGCTCACCAGCGAGCCGTCGGCGAATCAACCGTTGTCGCTCATCAAGCTGGCGCGCTTGCTCTTCAGCCAAACGACGTTGGGCCTCAGCCTGCAACCGCTGCGATTCAGCGACCTCTTTCAGCTTGGCCAGCTCGTCGAGCTCCTGTTGCAGTTGTTCCTCTTCCTCTTTTCGCCTCCGCTGCTCTTCCTCCTTCCGTCTCCGCTCCTCTTCTTCGAGCCTGGCGCGTTCAGCGGGGTCTTCACCACTCAACCAGGACTGGAAAGTCGGAACTCTGAATGCCTCGGGATCTGCGTCGAGTGAGTCAAAATCGTCTTGCTCTCCCCGTACTTCCGGCGCAACGACTTGGAACAGCTCTTGGGCAGCCAGCCGACGAATCGCCTGAATCGCATCGAGGTCGCTCATCGGGGACTCGTCGAGCACCTGTTGCAGCGTTCGTCGTCCATCGAAAAGATGGAGAAGCTCAACAACCTGATCCGGCATGTTGTCGAGCACCTTGGCTAGGCTAGAGAAATCCAAACGCAGGCAAGCTGACAGGTCTTCGAATTCCTTGGTTGCTTCGCTGAAATCTTCCGTTTGTTTCAGACCTTCCAGGACGAGGTCGGTAAATGATTCATCGATCCGACGAAGTCGGCGAATTTGTGTGATGTACTTGAGTGTGTACTGCCCTTCTGTCCAGTTGAAGAGCCGGAAAACCGCTTGGGGGCCGGTCAGATGCCCGACACGGGCGTCGAGCGGCTGACCGTTTTCAAAATAGATCGTTCCTCGGATTGTTCCACGCTCGAGCCGGAGAGCCCCGGTTTTCTCTCGGTCTTCGATGGTTTGAAGGATATCGATCAGTTGGACGTCCCTCAGGTCGCCCGTAATCGTGTGGGCCTCAGCTTCCGCAATTCGTTCGTTTTCGCGTCGCTTCAGGGCCAGCCCAACGCGAGCGACGATTTCCTTGATATAGACAGGTCGAATCAAAAACTCGTCGACGCCGAGCTCGAACGCCCGCAGCTTATCGGCCATATCGCCCGATTTGCTGAGGAAGAAAATCGGAACCTCCTCAGTGCTAGGTTGTGAACGCACGCGTTTGCACAACTCAAAACCACTCAAATCAGGGAGGTCAATCTCTGCCATAATGAGGGCAGGAACGCACGTTTGGAGATAGGCCACGGCCTCTTTGCCGGTAGCAACACCAACGGCCTCAAAGCCAACCTTGCACAGGCTGACCTCAAGGACTCTGCGATGCCTTCGGTCAGGATCAACAATCAGAATTCGTGGAGCTTCGTCGGACAAGTTTTCCTCCAACGGCATGTCAGGATGCCTGATGAGGAATGAAACACGTGAAAATGCA
>JAHJML010000271.1 GCA_018821365.1 Actinomycetota bacterium
CATAGAGGACCGCCTGCGCGTGGCTCAACCCGAAGGGCGCGACTACCACTGCCAAGAATAATACGATCGAAAAAAGACGTGAATTATTACTCATGAACCAGGATCATAGAAGGGTAATTGACAGAGTCAAGCACGAAATCATGGAAATCCGGTGACTCGGTATGGCCAGCAACCAGCCAAGTCGCAGGCGCAACAAACTTGGGGCGGATACGCAGAATAGAGGCCGTCCCGTACCCTCCTGTCACAAATTCCTCTACAAAACTCTCTGTAGATCTTGAAACCTCAGATGCTCCCAGCGATGGTTCTCTTGTGGGCGTCCGCCGCACGCGCGCAGCACAGGTTTGAATCCCTTGGGAATGCTACTGAGAATTGGCCCCATTTGAGGGGGAACTGATCTCGAGAAATGGCCCCACCCTGGGCCTACACTCACCTCTGTTGTGCGACATGACGACGGAGGTGGATGAGGTGACCAAGGTGGAGCTCTTTGAAGCTATCAGGAAAGAGCACTTTGACGACGGCAAAGGGATTCGGCGCATCGCACGGAAGCGAAAGATTCACCGACGGACGGTGCGAGCAGCGATCGACAGCGCCATCCCGCCGCCACGCAAGCCGACCGACCGCGAGCCGCCTGTGCTGACCCGAGCCCTTCGCCTGGTCGTGGACGGGTGGCTGACCGAGGATCGCAAGGCCCCTCGCAAGCAGCGGCACACGGCCAAGCGGGTCTTCGATCGGCTGCGCCGTGAGCAGGAGTACACCGGCGCAGCCTCGACGGTCCGCAAGTACGTGAGCCGGCGCAAGCGGGAGATCGGGCTCAGCGGCAAGGCCCACGTCCCCTTGACCCACGAGCCGGGACAGGAGGGCGAGGTCGACTGGTACGAGGCGGAGGTCGACTTCCCCTGGGGGCGCCAGACCATGCAGTTCTTCCAGATGCGAGCCTGCTTCAGCGGCCGGGAGTTCCACAGGGCCTTCCCCCGCCAGACCCAGCGGGCCTTCCTCGAGGGGATCGCGGCGGCGCTGCTGTACTTCTGCGGGGTCTTCGCCATCCTCCGCTTCGACAATCTGCGCTCGGCCGTGGCCAAAGTGCTCCGAGGCCGGCGGCGCAAGGAGACGGACCGCTTCGTGGCGCTGCACTCCCACTATCGGTTCGACCCCGAGTTCTGCCGCCCCGGGATCGAAGGAGCGCCGGAGAAGGGTGGCGTCGAGGGAGGGGTGGGCCGCTTCCGTCGCAACCACCTGGTGCCGGTGCCCTTCGCCGAGAGCCTCGATGACCTCAATCGCCAGCTCCTCGAGCACTGCGCAGAGGATGACGAGCGGCGCATCGACGAGCGGCGTCACACCGTCATCGAAGACTGGGCGACCGAGCGGGAGCACCTGCGCCCCCTGCCCCAAGAGCCCTTCCCCACGGCCGAGGTCGGCAGCTCGGAGGTGGACCAGAAGGGTCGGGTCTGCCTGCGGACCAATCGCTACTCGGTGCCCATCGGTCTGGCCGGGCTGAAGGTCGAGCACCGCCTCGGGGCGACAAAGCTCGAGCTGGTCCACGAGGGCAAGGTGGTCGCCCTCCACGAGCGGCTCCAGGGCCGCCACGGGCAGCGGCTCGAGCTGGATCACTACCTCGAGCTGCTCTGGTACAAGCCCGGCGCCCTGTCCCGCTCGATGCCGCTGCGTCAGGCCCGGGATCGGGGCAAGTGGCCCGAGGTCTACGACGAGCTGTGGCGCAAGCTCCGGGCGCGCTACGGCGAGAGCGAGGGGACCAGACACCTGCTCGAGGTGCTGCTGATGCACCGCGAGGCCGAGGCCGAGGCGGTCCACACGGCGGTGGAGCTCTCGCTGGAGTACGGCTGCCACGACTCAGGCGCGATCGCCCTGGTGCTCCGCCAGCTCCTGGTGACCGAGCCCGAGGCGGCGCCACTGGTCGACCTAGGGCTGCTGTCGCGCTACGAGCGCCCGGCGGACCGTGACTTCGGCCAGTACGATCAGCTCCTCGGCCTCTCGGCGGCCTCTTCGGAGGTGCACTGATGACGGGCGCGACGCATCAGGAGCTTGGGAGCCGGGTCGTCGAGCTGTGCCGGGAGCTGAAGCTGCCGTCGGTGGCCCGGGACGCGGCCCGCTGTGCGACCGAGGCGGCCCGTCAAGGGACCGATCCGCTCTGCTATCTCGTCGACTTGCTCGAGACCGAGCTCGCCGAGCGTCGAGCTCGTCGAGCCCAGCGGCGGACTCATGAGGCGGGCTTCCCTCTGGTCAAGACGCTGGAGGGCTTCGACTTCAACCGGGCGCCACACCTGCCCGAGGTGCTGTTGCGGCAGCTCTGCGGTGGGGAGTACATCGAGCGGGCCTAGCCGGTGATCTTCGTGGGCGACCCCGGGACGGGCAAGACCCATCTGGCCTGCGCCCTGGGCGAGGCCGCCGCTCGCCAGGGGCTCAGGGTGCGCTTCACCACCGCGGCGGGCCTGGTGACGGAGCTGGTGGAGGCCAAGGATGCCCAG
>JAHJML010000004.1 GCA_018821365.1 Actinomycetota bacterium
CCATCACCCCGAAACGGGTCGCCTCACGCCACTGCACAGGGCGTCGTTCGAGCCACTCCGAGGGCCCGGTGGCGTCACGTCCGGCCACCATCTCGAGGAGCCGGGCGCCGCCTGAGGCAGCGACATCGACGATGGAGGTCGCCCACCGTTGGGTTCGCCACTCACCGGCACGGCAGAACAGGGTCTCATCGAGCCCGATCGCCGTCACCGATCCGATCCGATCCGGGTCGTCGACGAGGGCGGTGCCGTAGGCGATCACCGCGTCGTTGACGGTGTGCCAGTCACATCCCAATTCTCGGGCTACCTCCGAGACGGTCCGTCCCTTCTTACCGACCTGCCGAGTCACCCACCGTCCCGCCCGATCCGTCATCCCCAGCCGGGCAGCGCCGATACGACGATCCTCACCGGTCCACGAACCCTGCCCACAGGTCGGCTCAGGACACCAGAACCGATGCTTACGCCACACCAGACGCGCCGGGCGACCGAACACCGGCAGATCGACCAACTCCACATCTGGCCGCTCCTTGACCCAGGCGGCCCGACCGCAGCCGACACACACCGGCTGCGCCACCCGGCACTCGACACGGACCCGAAGCGGCTCACCAGGCACCTCGACCACGCCCAGCACGTTGACCTCGGGCAGTCCCACCAGCAGCTCACACACGCGGATAGGGTTCGTCTCCACAGGGGTTCTCCCATCTGATCGGCTTCAACACCGTCAGACTGGCAGGACCCCTGTCAAACGCCCAGCAACCCCCCACACCCCGCTCACTTCCGAAGAGCCGGCAAAGCTCGACTGGAAACAGGACAGAAACACCGCCACGAGACTTGACGGGGAGAGCACGACACGCCCCATATCGTGTCGGAGAGCCTTCAGTGGATGGGGCAGACCCGGAGCGGCGGTTGAGGGTGTGGGGTGGCAGAACAAAAGGCTGTCGGCGCCGTCCCGAGGCTCCTATGTGGGAAGACATCCGCTGCCAAGCAGAGTCAGAGATGCGAGGTGATGATGACCAATTAGAGTCAGCGATGCGAGGTGATGATGACTGAGGGAAGAGACGACGGAGAGAAGGCGGGCGGGTCGCAGAGCGAGCTCGCCGGCCAGGATGCCGTCGGTCAGCGGTCGGCCCGGTGGAGGTGGATTGGCGGAGTGGGCGCGGCGCTGGTGGCGGCGGTGGTGATTCTCGTGATGCAACACGGGGATCCCGGCGAGGCGCCTGTCGACGAATCGCCGGGCGTGACGGCGGCTCCTGGCGGCGATACTGCGGTGAGTGACATCAAGCCCGAGATCATCGGGTGGGACTACAGCTTCAACGACATTGGTGATGGGTGGGCGTTGGGGACGCTTCGCTTGGCCTTCGTCAACAGGACGACTCAGCCTGCGACCTATGAGCCATTCACGATCTCTGGGGGACATGTGGAGACCGAGGAAGGACGGGAGTACGCGGCGGTGACCACCTCGCTGGCCGACTGGGAGGGTTCGCTCGGACGGTCCCTGGCGGACGTCGCCAAGAGTGGCGATCTCGTCGGGTTGTCGTCACCGGCCGAAGTGGTCTTGACCTCGCTCGAACGCTATGCCGACCTCCCGATGCCCGTCGACATCTACGTCGCTAGAACGGGTGGCAGCGGCTTCCAGGGTGACCCGTTTGCCGGTATCCGATCGGAGGTCGACGTGGCCTTCGTCGCCGCGGCAACAGCCCACCCCACCGTTCTGACGCTCGAACTCGAGGACGGCAGCCTGTCAACTATCGACCTCCGCTCGTTGCCGACCTCTCTCCCTGAACCATCGGCGGCGCGAACCCGGGCCGCCGATATCGCATCGTTCGCCGCCAACTGGTCCACGTCGACGGACGAGTGGACTATCACATTCGAGCCCCAGTGCATCGTCGACATCGGAGGCTATGGCGAACTGGTGAATATCCCCTACACGGTGACCAACCTCGATGACCTTGGTGGCACCGAGGCCTCGATGGTGATGCCCCACGCCACGTATCGGGCCGACGGGCTGCTCTTCTTCGAGGATGACTACACACTGGAACACTCACTCGGGCCGGGGCAGTCGCTCGATGCCGCCTTCTACTTGCTGGCCAGTGACGGTGAGTTGTTGTTCATGTATGACGAGAATCGTCTGGTGGGCTCCTACCTGCTGGACTGTGTCGGCGACTGAATTGTCGCGGTATCGAGTCCGAGAGAGGCTCGTCCCAGCGGTCGACCCCCGGCGCGTCGGCGGAGGAGCGGGCAGCGAGTCGCTGACCGTACTCGGCGTCACAGGCCAACGACGCCGCGGAGAGTGCAGATGTTCGCGGCATCGTGGAAGTTGCGGATCGCCGGGTAGTCATCGGTGATCACGGCGGTCACGATGTCGCGTAGACCACTGCCTTCGAGGACCGGGGCCAGGCAATCGAGCTGGTCTTGTGACGCACCCGAGAGCAGCGCCGGCGCAGCCCCACAGGCGAGCACGGCATCGACCACGGACATCGCCTCGGACCTGCTCTCAGCAGTGATGTCCCACAGGTTCGATGTGACCTCCCACCAATCGGAACTGGAGCTGTTCGTGGCCAAGGCACCCAGGTCCGCCAGTCGATCGGCCCCGAGTCGGTCCGTCAGCTGAGTCGTCAGGCAGGCGGCCTGCTCCGGCGAGGGGGCTGCTCCGTCCCCCAGGTTCAGTGTCACGGCCTTGAAGGCGAGTACGGCAAAGGGGCTCGGCGGCTGCGCCTGTGCCTGAACCGCGTCGCCGGCACCGCCGTTCCCGCCATCGGATCCGCACCCGGCGAGACCGATGATGAGGACTGCGAAGGTGGCGCTGTAAGTGAGCCGCCAGCGCATTTGGCACTCCAATCGCGAGATCGTGAGCAGACTCCGAGGCACGTTCTGCCTCGACGATGACAGTAGCAAGCCTTCGAGTCACCGGGAGCCGGCGCGGACGCTTCCGATCGGTGGCGAGATGGGGGCAAGCGCACCGACAGGCGAGTTCTCGACTGCTCAGCGGCTCCGCTTCGTTCGGTATGCAGCCGCGTGCTTCACGATCGTCAGCGCTATGTGCCCAGCCGGACCCACAGCAGGCATTGTGGTGGACCTACTGCTCACGGTGGCCATGTGGAGGGGCAAGAAGGCCGCCCGGGAACTCAAGGCACGGAATCCGACCAGTGAACCGATTGTCGGCCGGGGGTGCGTGTTCGGTATCACAGCGCACGCAAACAGGATCGAAGGCGGCCATTCGCCGGACGGGCTAAGAGTCGAGTCGAGGCAGTCGGGATGAGAAGACGAGATCAGTGAACTCCTGACAGCGGTCCCGAGGGGCCTCTGCTCCCCACCCGTCTGAGGTCTGCCGATCCCGCGCTCCCGATCGGATGACCGGTGTCGCCCCATATCGGGTGATCTGAGCCTGGTTGAGTGTGGCTGAGAGTGTCGGCCGATCTCGAACTACCGATACCATGCAGCTCATGGAATCCCTCGTGACCATCACATGGCTCGCCGACCACCTCAGCGACACCGACCTCCTCGTCTTCGACTGTTCTCGTCTGTTGGACATGGCCATCGGCCAGGAGAAGTCCGGGCGTTCCGCCTACGACCGCGAGCACATCTCCGGTGCTGCATTCCTCGAACTCCAGGACGACCTTTCCGATCCCAAGGCCGAGTTCAGCTA
This sequence comes from Actinomycetota bacterium, assembly GCA_018821365.1. Taxonomy (GTDB): domain Bacteria; phylum Actinomycetota; class Acidimicrobiia; order Spongiisociales; family UBA11373; genus JAHJML01. Next base: position 3,644 of record JAHJML010000004.1, read on the forward strand.
CACGCCCCTCCCCGCCGGTGCACTCGCAGCTGCGTTCAGTCGGCTCGGAATCGGCAACGAGACCCGGGTAGTGCTCTACGACAACTCCGGGTCGATGTGGGCCGCCTGGGCATGGTGGCTGCTTCGGTCCGTCGGCTTCGACCGTGCGGCACTGCTGACCGGTGGCGTCGCCGAATGGCGAGAAGCCGGCCACCCGGTGACCGGCCAGGCGACCGAGTACCCGCCGGCGACTCTCACCCCCGCCCCGCGCCCGGGAGCCCTCGCCGACAAGGATCAGGTGCTCGCTGCCACTGAGGAACTTACCGTGAGGATCATCGATGTCCTCCCCCCGGAGAGCTACGAAGGGCTGTTCGCAATGTACGACCGGCCCGGGCACATCGCCTCGGCGATCAACGAACCCATGGCGTTCATCACCGAGGGCGGCTTCTCACTGAAGTCGACCGAGGAGATCGAGTCGGGGCTGGGCGGCTCACCCGACCAACGGGCCATCACCTACTGCGGTGGCGGCATCGCCGCTGCCGCCTCGGCGTTCGCCATGGTGCGCTCCGGCTACACCGACGTCGCGATCTACCCCGGCTCCCTCGAGGAGTGGACCAAGGACCCAGCCCTGCCCATGGTGACGGGGTCCGACCCTACGTAGTCGCCCCAACCTCCTGGTTGAGCGAGTGTGATCTCACTTGGTGGCAGCCAGGCTGAACGGAAGAGCAGCGAACTCCTGGCAGGGGTGCTGAGGGGCTCCTGACCTCACCCCGTCAACCCCTCCGATGGGGGGTTGCTCCCGGACCCCATCGGAGGTACCTTACTTGCCGACAGACGTAAGGAGTGGTCCTATGGATGTGGCTGCCCGAGTGACGTCGAAGGGACAGGTCACGATCCCGAAGGCCGTGCGGGATGCCCTCGGCATCGCCGAAGGGGACGAGATCGTGTTTCGAGTCGAGCAGCACCGCGCCGTGCTCGCCCGGACCCCCAATCTGCTCGATCTCGCCGGTGCCGTCGTCGTTCCCGCATCCCGTCGAGGCGCCGCCTGGGATGAGGTTCGCACCGCCACCCGCCGGGCTCGGGGGGCCCGGTGACGGCGTTCGTCGATACCAATGTCATCATCCGCCACCTGACCGGTGATCCTCCCGATCTGGCCGCCCGGGCCACCGCATTCCTCGCCGCTTCGAGTGAACTCCTACTCGCCGACCTCATCGTCGCCGAGACCGTCTACGTGCTCGAGTCGTTCTACGAAGTCCCCCGGGCTGAGGTCGCGGAGTCGATGCGGGCGGTCATTGCTTTTCCTGCGATCCGGACGCTCGATCCGGCATTGCTGCTCCGATCGGTCGAGATCTACGAGACGTTTGGTGTCGACTTCGCCGAGGCGTACCTGGCGGCATCTGCGGAAGTGGCCGGGGTGGCACGGGTCGCCTCGTTCGATCGCTCGCTCGACCGGGTGCCCTCGATCACTCGGGTCGAGCCCTGATCGCCAACCCCGATCCGAACGGCAGTTGGGGAATGGCTTCTGGTGGCACCACCGACCCAGCCCGACCTCCCCGGCCATCTCCCCCGCACGCGCCGCCAGGGAGTTCACCCTCCCCCTCTGTCGCCTGGGGCGACATCTCACCCATGCCGGGGGAGAGCAGGAGCGGGGCGGTTCGCATACCCTTCGCCCATGCCCGCCGGTGACGACTGGCTCGACCTCCTGAAGGCCGACCCGCGGCCCTGGCTGCTCGACGACTCCACCCCTGCAGTGCGGGCCGCCGCCCTGCAGCGCCTCATGGGCAGGGAGGCCGGCGACCCCGACGTCGTCGAGGCCCGCAGGCGGGCGATGGAGACCGACCCGATCCGGGCGATCCTCGACGCCCAGGACCCCGCCGGGTGGTGGGTGAAG
>JAHJML010000038.1 GCA_018821365.1 Actinomycetota bacterium
GATCAGCGGCATCGTGCTCTTTATCACCAGTTTCCTGCCGTGGTACGGATTCGGTCCGTTCAGTGCCAACGGGTGGGACTCCGGGTTCTGGGCGTGGTTCGGGATCCTGCTCGGTATCGCGGCGGCGGTGATTCTGGCGCTGGGCATCTTCGGCGTGACCAAGGTCGCCTTCGGACCGTTCAAGGCCGAGCAGATCGGGTTCATGCTCGCCATCCTGTCCGTGATCTTCGTCGTGCTTCGTTGGATCACCGAGACCAGCCTGGTGAAGTTCGGCCTGTTCCTCGGGATCATCGCGGCGGCCGGGTTGGCCTACGGCGGCTTCACGCTGATGAGAGAAGCCGGCCTCGACATGCCCGACATGGACGACTTCAAGTCGTTCGGCGGCGGCAACCAGCCACCGCCCCCGCCCCCCGCCGAGTAGCACCGGATACCTGCCGATGAGGGGCCTGCGGGCCCCTCATTCGCGCCCGGGTTCCCTTCGGGCGCCGCCCGGTCTAGGTTGTCGGGGCGCGCCGGAACACCCCCGATTCGAACAGAAGAAGAGGGCGTCGGCTAATGACCCCGGCCGGCGTTGGGACGCCGTCCGTGGTTGGCCTTCTGCCTGCGGGCGCGCAGCTTGCGGCGCTTTGCCTTTGCCATGACGGGGGAGCGTACCAGCAATCGTGGGCCAGACCACCACCGCCGTCGTGCTCACCGCCGGGTGCTGGCGGTCGGCCCCGCTGCTGGTGCCGAGGGGATTCCGTCAGCGGCTGGCGGGAATGAGGGGAGTCCCGCCCGGCTGGGGGGTGCTGTTGCGCACCGCTTCGGTGCACACCTTCGGGATGCGGCGGCCCGTCGTCGTGATCGGGATCAGCGGCTCGGGTGGGGTGCGCTGGGCGAGACCGATGCCCCCGGGGAGGGTGGTGTTCGACCCGGGTTCGACGTGGATCGCCGAGTTACCGGGCGCGGCGGCGGGGCCTCCCTCCGGTCCGGCTCTCCGGGTGGTGCCTATCCTCGACCGGTGGCCGGGACTCTGATTCTCTGCGCCGGTCCGATCGGCAACCTGGGCGATGCGGCACCGCGGCTCGGCGAGGCGTTGGCGGGAGCGGACGTCGTCTACGCCGAGGACACCCGCCGGGCCCGGGTGCTGCTGCAGCACCTCGGCGTCGAGTGCCCGACCCGCTCCTACTTCGTCGGCAACGAGGCCGACCGGGCCGTCGAAATGGCGGGACGCCTCGCCGCCGGGGAGACGGTGGCGCTCCTCACGGATGCCGGCACTCCTGGCATCGCAGATCCGGGCCTGACCGCGGTGCGAGCGGCGATCGAGGCGGGGGCGGCGGTGACCGGGGTGCCGGGCCCCAGCGCAGTGACGATGGCGCTGGCGGTCTCCGGCCTGCCCGCCGATCGGTTCGTCTTCGAGGGCTTCCTACCCAGGAAGGGGCGCCGCCGGACCGATCTAATCCGGGGCCTTCGTGACGAGGAGAGGACCGTCGTCATGTTCTGTGCCCCGAGTCGGCTGGCGGCCGATCTCACCGATCTCGCCTCCGTCAGCGATCCGGAGCGGCCGGTGGTCGTCTGCCGGGAACTGACCAAGCTGTACGAGGAACTGTGGCGGGGCACGATCGAGCAGGCGGCGGCCCATTGGAGTGAGCACGAAGCCCGCGGTGAAGTCACCGTGGTGGTGGGCGGTGCCGGGCCGATCGTGCCCGACCTCGAAGAGGCGGTGGTGGCGGCAGCGCGCCTCGTGGAAGGAGGCGCGGCTGCCAGCCGTGCCAGCCGCATCGTCGCCGAAGACACCGGGGTCGCCCGGCGCCTCATCTATGAAGGGCTCGTCCGCCGGCGCCGCGGGGGCGCCGGCGACGGTGACTGAACTCAGCCGAGCTGCGCCCGGCAGCGGGTGCAGATGCCCTTGCCCTTGAAGGAACTGACGTCCTTGGTGTTGCCACAGAACGTGCAGGTGTCTTCGAGTTTGCGGATCAGGATGTTGTCACCCTCCACCGAGATGGCGAGTTGGTCGCCCTCGTGGATGTTGAAGAGCCGTCGAGTCTCTGCGGGCAGAACGATCCGCCCGAGGTCGTCGATCTTCCGGACGATTCCGGTGTCCATTGCACCTCCAGAGTTCGTGCAGACAGCGGCGATCGGATCGACGGAACCCGTTCGGACGCCGTGGAGAGCATACCGGATTCATCCAGGGTCGACAGGCGGTGTGCGAGATTCGGCTCCAGTGGATGAACCGGCGAGGCGGTCGCGGGCCGCCGGGCCGGTGTTTCGGGAGGACGGCGCAGGGCTACGCTACGGGGTCTGAGGCCATGATCTACATCACGACGCCGATCTACTACCCCAACGATCGTCCCCACCTGGGCACGGCCTACACGACGGTGGTCGCCGATGCCGTGGCCCGCTACTGGCGCCTCAAAGGTGAAGCGGTCTACTCGCTCACCGGGACCGACGAGCACGGTCTCAAGATCGTCCGCGCCGCCGAGGAGCGGGGGATGGACCCGCAGGAGTGGGTGGATCAGATCGTCGAGCGCTTCCACGAGACGTGGGATCTGCTCGACATCGCCTCCGACGACTTCATCCGCACCACCGAGCCGCGCCACACGGCGTCGGTGCAGAAACTGCTGGCGGCGATCCACGCCGCAGGCGACATCTACGAGGCGCGCTACGAAGGCCCCTACTGCGTCTCGTGTGAGGCCTACTACACCGACGAGGAACTCGTCGATGGGGCCTGTCCGGTCCACGACCGGCCGGTCGAGATCCACGCCGAGGACAACTACTTCTTCCGGCTGTCGGCCTACGGCGACCGACTCCTCGCCCACATCGAAGCCAACCCCGGCTTCGTGACCCCCGAGACCCGCCGCAACGAGGTGGTCTCCTTCATCGAGCACGGCCTCGACGACATCTCGGTGAGCAGGGCGGCGCTCTCGTGGGGAGTCCCGCTGCCATGGGATGAGTCCCATGTGGCCTATGTGTGGGTGGATGCCCTCATCAACTACATCTCGGCCGCCGGGTACCTCGACGACGAGGCCCGGTTCGCCGCGCAGTGGCCCGCCTGGGCCCATCTGGTCGGGAAGGACATCATCCGGTTCCACGCCGTCATCTGGCCGGCGATGCTGATGTCGGCCGGGCTGCCCTTGCCGCGGCAGATCGCAACCCACGGATTCCTGCTCGTCGGTGGCGCCAAGATGTCCAAGTCGAGTGCCAACCAAATCCTACCAAGCGACCTGGTTCCGACCTTCGGGCCCGACGGCTATCGCTACCACTTCCTGAGGGATGTCTCGTTCGGGCCCGACGGCAACTTCTCGTGGGAGGGCATGGTCGCCAGGTACAACGCGGATCTGGCCAACGACTACGGCAACCTGGTGAATCGTGTGCTGAATCTCGCCGAGCGGTTCCGCGACGGTGAGGTTCCTGCGGTGGCGAGCGAAGCCGCCGCCGAGGAAGCCGCGCTGCGGGCGGCCGCCGCCGGGGCACTTGAGGCGCTGGCCGAATTCGAGGAGTTCAGGACCAAGCAGGCGCTCGAGGGTGTCTGGAGATTGGTCAGGGCCGCCAACGCCTTCATGGAGGCGACCGAACCCTGGAAGCTGGCCAAGGACCCGGCGACGGCCGGGCGTCTCGACGAGGTGCTGAATGCCGCACTCGAGTCGTTGCGGGTGGCCGCCGTCCTGACTTGGCCGGCGATGCCGCGCGCCGCCGAGTCCCTGTGGAGCCGGCTCGGTCTGGCCGGCAGCCCCGGTGACGGGCCGCTGGCCGAGACCGGCGTGTTCGGCACCTTCCCGGCCTCCAGAGTCGCCAAGGGGGATCCGCTCTTCCCGCGCATCGAGACCGAAGCGTGAGCACCTGGGTCGATTCCCACTGCCACCTGCACATGTCCGACGTCGCCCCTGCTCGTCTGGTGGAGCGGGCCGCCGCCGCCGGGGTCGAGTGGATGGTGTGCCCGGGGACGGATGCCGACAGTTCCGAGGCCGCTCTGGCGATTGCCGATGCCTTCCCCGGCACCGTGCTGGCCGCCAGCGGGCTCCATCCCCACGATGCGTCGCGGTGGCCCGAGGACGGTGATCGGATCGCAGACCTGGCGGCCCGCTCGGTGGCCATCGGCGAGTGCGGTCTCGACTTCTACCGGAACCTCTCGCCGCGGGAGGACCAACTGACCGCCTTCCGGGCGCAGGTGGCGCTGGCGATCGATCTGGATCTTCCGATCATCGCCCACGTCCGGGATGCCTTCGGGGAGATGTTCGACGAGTTGGAGGCATCGGGGGCCGGCCCCCGCACCATCATGCACTGCTGGACCGGGGGCACCAGGTGGACCAAACGGTTCGAAACCCTGGGGGTGACCTTCTCGTTCGCAGGCCCGGTCACCTACCCGACGGGAGACACGGTCCGTCTGGCGGCGGCCGTCGCTCCTCAGGATCGGACGATGGTGGAAACCGACACCCCGTACTTGACCCCTCCGCCCGATCGGCACCTTCCCAACGAGCCGGCCAATGTCGTGGAGGTCGGCCGGGCGCTGGCGGAGGTCTGGGGTGTCGGCGTCGATGTGGTGGCCCGATCCACCACCGCGGTGGCCACCAGGGTGTTCGGCCGTGTCTGACGGACCGCTGGGTGCTGCGTCGACCGCCCGCCTGCTGGAACGGCACGATCTCAAGCCTCGCAAGTCGCTCGGGCAGCACTTCCTGATCGACCCCAACACCACCCGCCGGATCGTGGAGGCCGCCGCCGTCGGCCCCGGCGACCTGGTGGTCGAGGTGGGTGCAGGGGTGGGCACCCTGACGAGGGCGCTGGCCGCCACCGGAGCCAGGGTCACGGCCTATGAGATCGACGAGCGTCTCCGCCCGCTGCTGGAGGAGACACTCGGCGGCCTCGGAGTAGAACTGCGATTCGCCGATGCTGCCCGGGAACGCCTCGACCTCGAGGGGGGGCCGTGGACGATGGTCGCCAACCTCCCCTACAACGTCGGGACTTCCCTGCTGCTGGACACCGTGACCGGCCTGCCCCGGGTGACCCGGTTCGTGGTGATGCTGCAACGGGAGGCGATCGATCGGCTGGCCGCCGCCCCCGGAACCAGCGCCTACGGCATCCCGTCGGTGGTGGTGGGGTTGCACGGGCGGGTCAGGGTCGCCTTTCGAGTGCCGCCGACCGTCTTCCTGCCCAGGCCCGCCGTCGAGTCGGCGGTGGTCGTCATCGAGCGAACCGAACCGCACCCGTTGGCCGGCGAGGCGATCCGGCTGGCGGGTGCCGGATTCGGGCAGCGCCGCAAGATGCTGCGGAGATCATTGGCCGGTGTCCTCGCCGATCCCGCCGCCGTGCTGACGGCGGCCGGCATCGATCCGACCCGGCGGGCCGAGGAACTGTCGCCGCAGGACTACCTCCGGGTGGCAGAGGTGATGCATGCGGACTGAGGCGTACGCCAAGATCAACCTCACCCTGCGGGTCGACCCGCCGGGTCCGTCGGGGATGCACCCGATTCGCTCGCTGGCGCAGACCATCGACTGGTCGGATCTGATCGAGATGGAGTGCCGCGCCGAGCAGGACGACTTCGTCGTCGAAGGGGCGGACCTCGCCGCCGACGACACCAACCTGGCCGTTCGGGCCCTGGCTGCGGTGCGGGCCGCCACCGGACGAAGCCACCCGGTGACCATGCGGCTCGTCAAGAGCATCCCGATTGCCGCCGGGCTCGGAGGCGGGTCGGCGGATGCCGCTGCGGTGCTGGCGATGGGGGCTCGTTGTCTCAGGTTGGATCCGCGGGCCCGGGACGCGCTCGGCCCTCGCCTGGGCGCCGACGTCACCATGTGCCTCGTGGGAGGTTTGGCCCGGATGGCCGGGTACGGCCAGAAGGTGCAGCGGGTGCCCGAGCAGGTCACCTTCCACGTGGCGGTCGCAGTGCCGCCTCTCGAGTTGCCGACTGCGGCCGTCTACGGGATGTGGGACGAGATGGAAGGACCGCGCGGCACACCGACCTCCGCCGGGTACCTGCCGCCTGCGCTGCGTTCCTACGGTCCGCTGGTCAACGACCTCACCCCTGCCGCCGTTCGACTGGCCCCCGATCTCGGGGATTGGATGTCCGATCTCACCCGTCGATGGGGGGTACCGGTGGTGATGTCCGGGAGTGGGCCGTCGCTGTTCGGCCTCTTCTCTACTCGATCGGAGGCGGATGGGGCGGCCGCCGATGTCGCCGGGGCGCGCGCCGCCCGCGGCTGCAGCCAGACCGAGTCCGGCCGGCGCGACCTCCCCGACGACGAGTAGGTGATCCCCGGAGTCTCCTGGGACCAGTTGGGCGGTCTGCCTACACTCACCGCGACCACTCGATGGGGGGTGGTGTAACTGGCAGCACATCAGGTTTTGGTCCTGGTAGTACGGGTTCGAGTCCTGTCCCCCCAGCGGACACCGGAGGTGCGATCCACATGAGCGTGCGCGCGGTCGTGATGGCCGCCGGCAAAGGCAAGCGGATGAATTCGGACACTCCCAAGGTGCTGTTCGAGGTCGCCGGCCGTCCGTTGGTCTCCTGGGTGGTCGACGCGGTGGCGGCCGCCGGGATCGACGAGATCACGGTGGTGGTCGGGCACGGTGCCCGGGCAGTGGCCGACTCCCTCCCCGAGGGGGTGCGCACCGCCTTGCAGTCGGAGCAACTGGGCACCGGCCATGCGGTGGCGACGGCCCTGGAGACGATGGGCGACGTGACCGGGGACACCGTGCTGGTGGTGCCCGGCGACACGCCGCTATTGAGGCCGGAGAGCCTGCGGGGCCTGCTCGACGCCCGCGGCGCCGCCGATGCGGCGCTGCTGACCGCGGAGGTGCCCGACCCGACCGGATACGGCAGGGTGATCCGGGACGGCGATCGGGTCGAGGCCGTCGTGGAGGAACGCGACGCCACCGACGCACAGCGGGCGATCACCGAGGTGGCTGTCTCCACCTACGCCTTCGATGGAGCGGCCCTGGCTGCCGCCCTCGTCGAGATCGGCAACGACAACGCCCAGGGCGAGTACTACCTCACCGATGCCATCGAGTGCCTGGCGAGGCGGGGGATGGTCCGGGCGGTGGCGGGCGCCGATCCCGACGAGGTGCAGGGTGTCAACTCGCTCGCTCAACTGGCCGCCGTGGAGGCCATGATGCGCCGGCGCATCCTGACCGGGTGGATGGAGCGGGGGGTCTGGATGCAGGACCCGGCCCGCACCTATGTGGATGCGTCGGTGTCGCTGGAGGCGGGGGCCCGACTCTACGCCGACGTGCATCTGGAGGGCGGCACCTCGGTGGCGGCCGGCGCCACGGTCGGGCCCGGGGTGTTTGCGGCCGACAGCGTGATCGGGCCGGGGGCACGGGTCTGGTACTCGGTGCTTCGATCGGCCCGGGTGGGCAAGGACGCCGAGGTCGGCCCCTACGCCAGCCTCCGACCTGGAACGGTCATGGAGACGGGTTCCAAGATCGGGACCTTCGTCGAGACCAAGGCCACCACGATCGGGGCGGGCAGCAAGGTGCCGCATCTCTCCTACATGGGCGACGCCACCATCGGAGAGCGGAGCAACATCGGCGCCGGGACCATCACCTGCAACTACGACGGCTACGAGAAACACGCCACCGTGATCGGGGATCGGGTGAGGATCGGATCGGACACCATGCTGGTGGCGCCGGTCGAAGTGGGTGACGACGGGTGGACCGCCGCCGGGTCGGTCATCTCGAAGGACGTCGCCCCCGGGGCGCTAGGCGTCGAGCGTTCGCCCCAGCGCGAGGTGGCGGGGTACGCTGCCAGGCGAGCCCGCCGGGCGAAGAAGAAGGACGACTGAGCCATGCAGCTCCAGGGAAGCAAGCGGTTCGTGCTCTTCACCGGGTCGGCCAACCCGCCGCTCGCCACCGAGGTCGCCAACCTCCTCGGCGTGGAGCTGGGCAAGGCCGACCGCCAGGTGTTCCCCAACGGTGAGATCTACGTCCGTTACCCCGAGAGCGTGCGCGGCGCAGATGCCTTCGTCATGCAGAGTCATTGCCCGCCGCTCAACCACCACATCATGGAGCAACTGGTGATGATCGACGCCCTGGAGCGGGCATCCGCCAAGCGGATCACTGCGGTCATCCCGTTCCTGGCCTATGCCAGGCAGGACCGCAAGAGCCGGCCCCGCGAGCCGATCACGGCCCGGTTGGTCAGCGACCTCTTCGTGACCGCCGGTGCCGACCGCCTGGTGTCGATGGACCTGCACAGCCAGCAGATCCAGGGGTTCGTCTCCAAGCCGTACGATCACCTCACCGCGCTGCCGGTGTTCATCGACTACTTGCGGACTCACGTCGACGGCCCGACGGTGGTGGTGTCTCCCGACACCGGCCGGGTCAAGGAAGCCTCCAAGTACGCCAGGGCGATCGATGCCGGGGTCGCCTTCATCCACAAGCGGCGCAGTGTCGCCGAGCACGGCGTGGTGGCGGCGCTCCAGGTGGTGGGTGACGTCGAGGGCAAGCATGCGGTGATCGTCGACGACATCATCGACACCGCCGGCACCGTCGTCGCCGCCGCCGAGTTGCTCAAGGAGAGGGGCGCCCTCAGCGTGCGGGCGATGGCGACCCACGGCGTGTTGTCCGACCCGGCATCCGAGCGCCTCCGTGGCGCCCCGATCGAGGAGGTCGTCATCACCAACACCCTCCCGGTCCCGGCCGGGGCCGCCGATCTGGCCAGCCTCAGGGTGTTGTCGATCGCATCGATCCTGGCCGCCGCCCTGAAGGCGATCTTCACCGACGACTCGGTGAGCGAGATCTTCATGGGCGAGAACGCCTGAGAGAGCGATCCGGGCGGCCTCTCCCGGGGGTATCCGATCTCGTTACCGGCGCTCTCCGTGTTGCCATCGTGTTCCCGGTATGGTTGTGGAGAGACAACGGGAGCCCCGGTTCGGCCGGGCACGAGGAGGACAGACAACCATGGCATCGATCGAGACGATCGAAGGCATCGGGGCCAAGCACGGCAAGAAGATGCGGGCGGCTGGCATTCGCAGCACTGGTGCGTTGCTCAAGGCGGGCGCTTCACCCCAGGGCCGCAA
>JAHJML010000039.1 GCA_018821365.1 Actinomycetota bacterium
CGATCGCCGTGCCGTTGCGAACGTGGGCCAACCAGCGCTTCGCTTGTGCTCGGGTGTCCAGAGTCCTCGATCGAGCCTGGCCGCCTGGCTCCCTCCAACGGACGCGGTAGCGCCCGTTTCCAACGCTGTGCATCGAACCGTTCATGACGCCTCCTGTGTCAGGTGTGTGTCAGGAACGGCGTCAAGTGCCTCAATCCCCTTGTTAGCTCAGCGGTAGAGCTCCTGTCTTGTAAACAGGTGGTCGTCGGTTCGACTCCGACACCCGGCTCCGATCATGCTCCGCAGTCGGTCATCGCTTGCACCAGGGCCGCTTCGATGCGCCGACTCAATTCGGGATCGCCGGGGATTCCCAGCAGAGCTTCCTCCAGCAGACCCGACGCCCGATAGGCAGTCGCCACACAGGGGGCGGCGTTCGCCGAGAGACCGGCGTCCTGGAGGAGGCCGCCCACCTGGTCCACCAGGTCGATGCACCCGTCGATGCCGGCGAACCAGCGCCCCCGATCGGCCGGGCTCATCGGGGGACCCAGCGAATCCGGCCGCGGAATCTCACCGGTATAGGGGTCGTAGCCCATCTCGGACAGAGCCGCCGTCCCGAACGCCTCCACGATGGCGGCTGCCGCGCAGTTGGCTTCGACCTCCGTGAACACCAGGGCTCCCTCCAGATCGTTGCCGCTCATGAAGTGGGAGGAGAGCAGTTCCCGGTACACGCCGTCGTCACTCCCCCCGCACGAAGCCGCGACCACGGCGAGGGCGGTGACGATCAGGGACCAGCGGCGCATCCATCGACTCTATCGTGGCGATCGGGCACCCGCCCGAGTCACGAGGCCCTCGCCCTGGCGACCTCGAACACCGCCAACCCGGCCGCCACCGAGGCGTTGAGGCTCTCGATCCGATCCGAGATGGGGATGCGGGCCAGGACGTCGCAGCGGTCGGCCACCAGGCGGCTGAGGCCGGCCCCCTCGGCTCCCACCACCAGCGCCACCGGTTCGGTGAGCAAGCCGAGGCCGAACAGCGACTGATCGCCTCCGCCATCGAGGCCGACGATCCACAGGCCCCGGGAGCGGAGGTCGCCGAGAACGGCCGGGATCGACGAGACCTCCACGATCGCCATGTGCTCCAGGGCCCCGGCCGCCGCCTTGAAGGCGGTTCCCTCCAGCGGAGCGCTGCGCCATCCCGAAGAGATCATGGCGTTGACCCCGGCGGCCAGCGCAGAGCGGGCGATCGCCCCCACGTTGCGGGGATCCTCGATGTGGTCCAGCACCAGCACCGCCGCCGGACTGGCGGCGGCGACGGCATCGTCGAGCGAGGCGGCGGGAATCGGCCGACACCGGGCGACCAGGCCCTGCGGGCTGGTGGTGTCGGCCATCGGCCTGACGTCGTCGACGATCTTCACCTCGGCGCCCGAAGCCCGGGCGGCGGCGATCAGATCGGCGTAGCCATCGGCCCGCCGGAGCTCCACCAGGAGGCGAACCACCCGGCCGGCCGCCACGGCGGCGGCCACCGCATGATGGCCCTCGACGCTACGCCCGATGCCAGGTGGTGCCATCGGCGCCATCCTCCAGAACGATGCCGATCTCCGCCAGGCGGTCCCTGACACCGTCGGCAACCGCCCACTCCCTGGCGGCCCTGGCGTCGGCCCGACGGCGAATGAGCGCCTCGACGGCATCGCCGGGGGCCATGGCACCCACTCCGAACCGGGCGGCCACCTCCGACAGCGCCTCGGCCAGGTCGTCGAGCCCGGCCCTGGACTCGACGAGCCCGAGCACACCGGTCAGTTCGTCGAATGCCGCCACGTAGGCGCCGGCTTCTTCGCCCGCATCGAGGTGGCGATTCCCCTCGCGCACCACGTCGAAGAGCACCGCCATCGCCCGGGCCGTGTTGAAGTCGTCGTCCATCGCCTCGGTGAACCGCTCCAGGGCGTCGCTGTCGGGTGCGGCGTCGGCGGCTCCCGCTCTCCGGCGGAACGCCCACAGCCGCTCGACGGCGGCGGCGGCATCGGCGATCGCCTCCTCGCCGAAGTCGATCGGCTGGCGATAGTGGACCCGCAGGTAGAACAGCCGCACCGCTTCCGGCGGGTACCGGTCGAGGAGGTCGAGCAGCCCGACCACCATGCCGGTGCTCTTGGCCATCTTCTC